>JBGQDD010000485.1:0-2895 GCA_041495665.1 Candidatus Acidiferrum sp. | reverse complement strand
CGCGTGCGAATTGAATTCCGTTTGGCTTATTGAGGGGAGAGAGAAAATGCGTAAGGTAGCGACAACTATTTTCGTTCTAATCTTGAGCGGGGTGGGCACCATGGCCGCCACGGCGGCTGCCAAGCCGGCCGATCAGGCGCGGACCATGAGCGACGTGATCGACCGCGTGATCACCAACGAAAACCGAGCCAACCAGCAGATCAAGCAGTATTCGCCGCTGGTTGAGACGTACATCCAGAACCTGAAGCCTGATAAGGATCTTGGCTACGCCCCGGCCGGCGACAAGTATTTCCTTGGCCGCGCCGACTTCTCGAAGGGCGTCTCGCTAATCTCCTTGACGGACACCAGCAGCAAGGGGAAGAAGATCTTCGGCTCCATCGGCAACTTCTTTTCATTCGCTATGCAATTCCTGCCAGACGGCTTCCTGCAGATGATCTTCATCGACACAAACGGATTCGACAAGCAGCACTACAAGTTCGATTACGTGCGCCGGGAATTTCTCGGCGAAGTGCGCTGCCTGGTGTTCGACGTCACGCCGCAGGAGAAGGCCGGCAAGGGCCGGTTCCTGGGCCGCATCTGGGTGGAAGATCAGGATTACAATGTTGTGCGCTTTAACGGCGCCTACGGCGGCGGCGGGCACTCCAGTTGGTACTTCCACTTTGACAGCTGGCGCGCCAATGTGCAGCCAGGCGTGTGGATGCCATCTTTTGTGTACAGCGAGGAACGAGATTTGCACTATGCCCTCTCGAGGAAACTGGACTTCAAAGCGCAAACGCGGCTGTGGGGTTACAACCTCGGCCACGCCAGCCAGGAACAGGAATTGAGCAAGATCCTGGTCGAGACGCCGGTGCAGGACGACTCCAAGACGGCGAATGACCTTTCCCCCGTTCAAGCGCAACGCTCGTGGGACCGCCAGGCGGAAGATAACGTGATCGATCGCCTGGAGCGAATCGGGCTGATCGCGCCGCGTGGAGAAGTCGACAAGGTCCTCGAGACGGTAGTCAACAACCTCGAGGTCACCAACAACATCGACGTGGAACCCGATGTGCGCTGCCGGGTGATGATGACTTCCACGCTGGAGTCCTACACTGTCGGCCACACCATCGTGATGAGCCGCGGGTTGATCGACGTGCTGCCGGATGAGGCCAGCCTGGCGACCATGGTCGCGCACGAACTCAGCCACGTCGTTCTCGGCCATCGCCTCGATTCCAGCTATGCATTCTTCGATCAATTGCTGATCGACGACAAGGAAACCTTCCGCCATTTCGGATTTGCGCGGACTCCCGACGAGGAGAAAGCCGCCAACACCAAAGCGATGCAGATCTTGGCCAATTCGCCCTATAAAAACCAGCTCGGTAACGCCGGCCTCTTCCTCACGGCGCTTGCCACGCGCGAGAAAGAAATTCCGAACCTGATCAGCCCGCACCTCGGCGATCGCGTGCCGGTCATCGGTGATCTGAGGTCCTCGATGCCGGTCGATCAGAAGCAGAACCCGCAGATGATCGCGGCGCTACCGATCGGCGGACGCGTAAAAGTGGATCCGTGGAACGACAAGCTGGAGCTCATCAAGAGCAAGCCGGTGGGCACGGTGGCGGAACGGGAGAAGATGCCGTTCGAAGTCACGCCGTTCATGCCTTACCTGATGCGTTACGGCGCCGAGGCTTCGAAACCCATCGCGGCCAGCGCAGCCACGCCAAGCAATCCGAGAACCGGCGAATCCGCGCCCGGCAAACCGTAGTTAGCCAATTAGATCGTGACAAAAATTACGGCTCGGAGAAGACCTCCTCTCCGGGCCGTTTTCATTGGCTTGCCGCCATTTCTTCTCGAAGGTTCTCCTCAGTGCGGTGCGGAGAGCGCCCGAATCAGCTTGTAGTTGAACTCCACGCCGTCGTAGAAGTCCTGCACACCGACGCGTTCGTCTTTTCCATGCTCGCGATTGTCGTTCTTATCAAAAAACATGCAAGAGATGCCATAGGTGGGGATGCCAGCGATGCGCGTGTACTTTCCGTCAGTGGCCCCGGTGGACATGGTCGCAACCAGAGGAACGCCGGGCCAGGCGATGCTCAAGACTCTCTCCATGGCCTGCGTCACTTCGGGGAGCAGCGGCGACGGAGGCACCGGGACGACAGGCACCACCTTTCCCTCCGGAGTAAGCTGCGGAACGATGCCGACGCTGACCTTCGGATCGTTCGCCACGCGCACGAGCGTTTTGTGAACTTCCTCCGGGTCTTCCCCTGGAAAAATCCGGCAATTGACGTTGGCGCGCGCGGTTTGCGGCAGCGCGTTTGGCGCGTGACCGCCGGAAAGCATGGTGGCGACGCAAGTGGTGTGCAACAGCGAATTGTAATAGGGCACTGCCGAGAGCCGTTGTACAGCCGCGGGATCCGGCGGCTGTTGGGCCACGGCTTTCATGTCCGCGGCGAGTTGCCCGCTGGCCATCGCGGCGTTCTGCTGGAAATAACTCCGCGTGATTTCGTTAATCTTCAGAGGGAACGAATACGATTGCAGCCGGGACAGCACGCCGGCCAGGTGGTAGATCGCGTTGTCCGGGCTGGGGACCGAGCTATGCCCGCCGGAATTCAGCGATTCGAATTGAAAATCCACATAGACTTTTTCGCTGGCCTGAATACCCGCGAGCAGGCGATTGTCTTTGTCCTTTTCGAACTCGCCTCCGTCCAGGTTGATGCAGTATTCCGCATCCACCCAGTCGCGATGTTCCCTGAGCAGCCAGTCCACGCCGTTGGAAGAGCCGCCTTCCTCATCGGCGGTCAGCGCGAGAATCAGATCGCGGTCCGGCAGATATCCTTCCTTTTTCAAGCGGATGAAATTGGCAACCAGGATGGCATCGCCTTCCTTCATGTCCTCCGTGCCGCGGCCGTAGAAGTAGCCGTCCTT
>JBGQDD010000484.1:0-2902 GCA_041495665.1 Candidatus Acidiferrum sp. | reverse complement strand
CTGGTAACCGCGGCGATCCAGACGGCCTATATGACATCCCTGGGCATGTCTCCATCCAACATGATGACCGTGGTTGCAAACGGCAATCTGGATTTGAGTCACTGGGGCAACACGGGATACGGACTTCTCCTGGTGACCGGAACTTTCACCATGGACCCGGACAATGGCTGGCGAGGAATTATTCTGGTTATCGGAGAGGGTAAGATTAACAATACAGATAATACTGGAAACCGTGAAATTGACGGCGCGGTCTTCGTGGCCAAGACGAACTCCGCGCCATTGGTGGCGTTGCCCGATCCGGATCTGGGTGCCGCATCCGTACTATTCGACGACCATATGGGCGGCAATGGCATTCGATACAGCTCCTGTTGGATCCAGAAGGCGCAACCCTTCGGCAGTTACAAGATTCTCTCCTTCCACGAAATCTCGCAGTAAGCGTTCCCTTGCGGAGAAAAATTCGTAGTTCAATTTTCCACGCCGCAGCTAAGGCGCTCTCTGCGTCCTGCCAGCGAAGGTTCCCGCACTTCTCCCATTTTGGCGCTCGGAGTCGCGGGGCGCTATAATAGGCGGATGCGTAATCGCCAGGAAAGCCCACAGATGCACGGCACCACGGTGCTGTGCGTGCGCAAGGACAACAAGGTGGTGCTCATCGCCGATGGCCAGGTGACCATGGGCGACCACGTGATGAAGCACACCGCGCGCAAGACGCGCCGCCTTTACAACGACAAGGTTGTGGCTGGTTTCGCCGGATCCACGGCCGACGCGATTACACTTTTTGAACGCTTCGAAACCAAGCTGCAGGAGTTTTCCGGCAATCTTCAGAAAGCCGCGGTCGAGCTGGCCAAGGAATGGCGCAAAGACCGCGCTCTTCGCCATTTGGAAGCCCTGCTTATCGTTGCCGACACCAAGAGCACTTTCGTTCTTTCCGGCACTGGCGACGTCATTGAGCCGGACGACGGTCTGGTGGCCATTGGTTCTGGCGGAACGTTCGCGCTCGCTGCCGCGCGCGCGCTGGTGAAGCACTCGAAACTGAATGCCAAGGATCTGGCCATGGAGGCCATGCGCATCGCCAGCGAAATTTGCATTTACACGAACGCCAACTTTACGGTCGAAGAGCTCTAGCAAGAAAAGTAGTTAGTTTTTAGTTGTAAGTTTTAAGTAGGAAGGAAAGGAATTTGGGATTGTAACGTCTCTTCCCGTTGAGATGGGCACAGGAGTGAGCGACCGGGCTAAGGCACGGAGCCGAGGGCTTCGGAAGGCCGTCCCGACAGAATAAGAACGGCAAAAGCAGCGGACGTGCCAAGCGGTTGTGAATATTACGGACGAGAAGCAGGGTGCAATCACGTTGGGCTGTTTTCGCGCATCAAAGGAACTGAGCAACTCATGACGATTAAGTCCGAAAAAGAATTAGTGTACGCACCGGGAGGCAACGGCGCCGAGCCCGTCGAGGGGCAGGAACTTCTTCCCCCTCTCGATGACATGACGCCGCGCGAAATCGTGGCGGAGCTCGACAAATACATCGTCGGGCAGAATGCCGCCAAGCGCGCCGTGGCCGTGGCCCTGCGCAATCGCGTCCGCCGCCAGAAGCTTCCGCCGGAAATCGCCGAAGACGTTCTGCCCAAAAATATTTTGATGATCGGCCCGACCGGCGTCGGAAAAACAGAAATCGCGCGCCGCCTGGCGCGTCTTGCCGGCTGCCCGTTCGTCAAGGTCGAAGCTTCGAAATACACCGAAGTCGGCTACGTCGGCCGCGATGTGGAATCGATGGTCCGGGATCTCGTTGAGACCTCCATCGACATGATCCGCGAGGAAAAACTCGATGAAGTTGCCGACCGCGCGGAGCAGGCCGCGGAAGAACGCGTGCTCGATCTCCTGCTTCCGCCGGCTCCTCCTCCCCCACCTGGCACTCCGGACGCCGAGGTTGCCGCGCAGCGGGAACAGACGCAGCGCACTCGCGAAAAGCTGCGCCTCCAACTGCGCGAAGGCAAGCTCGACCAGCGCATGGTGGACCTGGAAGTCCGCGAACGCGCCATGCCTCCGTTCGAAATCATCTCCAATCAAGGCGTTGAGGAGATGGACGTCAATATCAAGGACATGCTCTCCGGCATGTTCGGGCAGCAGAAGAAAAAGCGCAAAATGAGCGTGGCCGACGCTTTCGAATACTTGATCCAGGAAGAAGAAAACAAGCTGCTGGACATGGACCAGGTCACGCGCGTGGCTGTGGAGCGCGCCGAGCAGATGGGCATCATTTTTATTGATGAGATTGATAAGGTTGCCGGGCGCGAATCCGGGCATGGGCCCGACGTTTCGCGCGAGGGCGTGCAGCGCGACATTCTTCCCATTATCGAAGGCACGACCGTCAACACGCGCTACGGTATGATTCGCACCGATCACATTCTTTTCATCGCGGCCGGTGCGTTTCACGTGAGCAAGCCGTCCGATTTGATCCCTGAGCTTCAGGGCCGGCTGCCTATTCGCGTCGAGCTGCAATCGCTGAAGGAAGAGGATTTCATCCGCATTCTGACCGAGCCGAAGAATGCGCTTCTCAAGCAGTATGTGGCGCTGCTGGAAACCGAAGGCGTCAAGCTCAACTTCACCGAAGACGCCGTTGCTGCCGTCGCCCACTTTGCCACCAGCGTGAACGAGCAGACCGAAAACATCGGCGCCCGCCGCCTCCACACCATCCTCGAAAAAGTGCTGGACGAAATTTCCTTCGAGGCGCCGGACATGAAGAAAAAGAATGTGAAGGTGGACGGCGCGTATGTCACCAAGCAGCTTGCCGACATCGTGAAGAATCAGGACCTCAGCCGGTACATCCTCTGACGCGATGGTGAAGCCGATGGTGAAGAGATGATTCGCGCCGCCGCGCTTCTGGCCCTCGCGTTTTCCCTCCTCGCGTGCG
>JBGQDD010000483.1:0-2903 GCA_041495665.1 Candidatus Acidiferrum sp. | reverse complement strand
TCTATGAAACGCGCAAGACGCTAGCGGGAAAGGACACGATTGAGGGCCTTGCGCGCGTGGATGCCAAACAGGGAAACACACGCGATAAGGAATTGATCGCCAAAAGCAAAGCCGACTACCTCAAGCAGGGAAACGGCGGCGGTGTGGCTCTTTCAGCCGACGCGATAACGTCTTTGGATTCATCTGTAGGATTCAGCGCGGCTCCGCCATCTGCAAAGCTGGCTCAGGCCAACGACGCGGTCGGAGTAAGTTCAGTGGTTGGCGCGTGGGCGTATCAGGGCTCGCGCGCGGCGGTTAGCAAAGGACAGATCCTGAATGCGCAGGGGAATTACATTAACTCCGTGCGGGCGTCGGATGGGCGCCAGTCGTGGCAAGCAGAAGTCGTCGGTTCACACGGTGCGCCCGGTGGGCAGATTTTTTCGCCGCCGGCAGTGGGCCGCGACTATCTCTACCTTGCCGGAGCGGATGGCCACCTGGTCTCTGTGCGGCAAAGCGATGGCGGTATCGGATTCTCGTACGCGATGAAGGCCCCGATTGCGTTTCAACCGGCTTTGGCGAAAGGAAATATCTATGCCGGGACTTCCGATGGGCGGCTGATCTGCCTGAAAACGGGGAACAAGGATGCCGACGGCTGGTACGCGTGGGGCGGCAACGCGCAGCACAATAAGATTCAGTGAACTGGCTGAAGGATCTCAACTGAAGGGTTACGACGAGGTGCGGATCAGATGAGATCCTTTCCGACAGGGTCGGAACCTTCGGTCGCTTCGCTCAGGATGACAATTGCGGGGGGATTGGCGCTGAGAATGCGCGTTTTCATTGCGAGAAATTTGGGTCAATCACTATTTCTGGGCTAGATAGGTTTTCGCCTCGGCGAGTTCCGGGCGATCGGCGCCTGCGCCGCAGATTTCGGCTAGCTTTGCGTAGAACGATTGCGCTCCACCCGGGTCGCCGGATGCTTCCGCAGAGCGGGCGGCGCCCAGAAGACCGTCGAAGCGATTCGGCGAATTCTTCAGGACCGTCCGGTATTCGGCGAGGGCTTCGACCGGACGCTTGAGTTCCAGGAGCATGTCCGCGAGCATTTCGCGCGCGGGGATGCCGACGGATTCGCCGCCATTCTTGTCCTGATAGCCGGCGGCGGCGCGCAACTCCTCGAGAGCTTCGTCAGATTTTCCCTTGGCGAAGGCCAGCCAGGCTTCGGCTTCGCGGAGATCGGTGGCCTTTTCCGTGGAGACGGTGTAGCCGCTCTTTTTGGAGCGCTTCTCACGGTCGGCGACGAGTTGGGTAAGTTCCTTGACGGCGGCTTCCGCGCCGGCCCCGTCGCCGCTGCGCGCGGCGCCAATGGCACGGGCCCAATACGTGGTGTCATTCCGGTTTTTGCGAATCGCGGGAACCGGCAAAGCGGCGGCTTCCTTCCAGCGGTGCAATTCGAGCGCAGTTCTCGCGGAAAGATAGGCGCGGTCATAGGCTTTATCTTCGTCACTTGCACCGACGACGTGGCTGGTGTGCTCGGTCACTTCGCGCGCTTTGACTTCCTGGCCGCTCTGGAGATAGGAATAGCTCAGATAGTCCATGGCGTGGGTCTGATAGTGGGATTCCGCGAGATGCATTTCCGCGGCGTGGGCGCCGGAAGCGTTGGCGGCAATATTCGAGGTGATGGAATCCTGCCACAGGCCGAGGCGCACAAAAATGTGGGAGGGCATATGCAGGGCGTGGGCGGAGTCCGGTGCGATGGCCGCGTAGCGGCGGGCAGCGTCGAGGCCCTGGGAGGCGAATTCGGGGCGATCGGTGGCGTGAATCAAGTAATGCGCGATTCCAGGATGATCGGGATATTGCTGCAGCAAGGGCTGAAGAACAGAGATGGCCTTTTTCTGGTGCGCGAGCATATTGGGTTCGTCGGTGTAGGAGAGTGAAACGAGAGAAAGCGCATAGAAGGCGCCAATCTCCACGTCGCCCGGGGATTGCGCGTAGAAGCTCTCAAGCGAGTCGGAATAGGCTTTGACGCGCTCGGTGTGCGTCAGTTTGGGCTTTTTCTGGTAGAAAATCGCCGCCGCTTCGAGGAAGCCTTGTTCACGGGCGTTTGCAGGGTGAAGCTTCCGCGCCCGATCGATTTCCTTGTGGCCTTCCTTTAGTTTCTTGTCGTCCGGGAATTCCCAGAGTTGGTAGAACAGCGCCATCGCTTTGCCCCAGTGCGCGATGGCGCATTTCGGGTCGCGCGTCGATGCGTCGGCAAAGGTCTGCTCGGATTCCTTGTATTGGAACGAGTGGAGGAGCGCGACGCCCTTTTCGATCGTGGGTTGCACATCCGCGGTGCAACTCGTGGGGAAATTCACTTTACCGAGCTGATCCGGCGGCGGCGCGGACAAGTTATCCGCTCGAAGGGCCGCGGGTTGCAGAGCGAGAAAAAAGAAGAGCAGCCCGAAGGCTGAGGTGAACCAGCGTTGATGGCGCATGATACTTCCCCCTAATGCTGGCAGTGATTCTACCTCCGGCGATCGGCTTCGGTGGAGCCAAACCTTTTGGAGACGGGCCGCCGCGGCGGTTGGACGCGGGTTTGGCGCGGAGGCTACAATGAAGGTGGAGCGTTCTTCGAAGCAGGTGAGGGTGCGAAAGCTGTTTGAACCAATGACGAATCTCTGAGGCGCTGCGGATAGACAGCCTGTGTGCACGGCCTGTCCCGCTGGCGGGTTTTCTCGAAGCCATGCGGAGGAAAACGCGCGAGCGGGGCAGGAAAGCCTAACGGTTGGCTCGTGGCGCCCTACTATTTCAGAGGTTCACGGCCTAGCTCCCCACGGCCAAGCGGTCCGCTCCATTTTTGTGTTTTGCTGTGCGAAAGGGGCCATGCGCGTACTTTTTGTAGGAGACATCGTCGGCTCGCCGGGACGGCAGATCGTTCGCGATCGGCT
>JBGQDD010000482.1:0-2926 GCA_041495665.1 Candidatus Acidiferrum sp. | reverse complement strand
CTTGCTCGGCACCGCAGTGTTCCTTGTCTACCTGATTTACGCCTTGGGGACAAATACTTTCGCGTTCACCCGTGCCGTTGTCGTCGCTGGTCTCGTTTTCATTCCGCTTGCTCTCGCCGCTTCCGCCGAGCGCAAGCCACCCGGCGCGTGGCAGGATTTTGCGACGATTCTTGCCGTTTGGCTGGCCGTGAAGCCGCTGCCCAATCCCTGGGGATGGTCGTTGTCGCACTGGCTCTGGCCGTATCCGGGCGGGCGTCTCGCCTACATTCTCACCGTGCTCCTCTGCGTGAACGTCGCACTTGCATGCTTCTTGCTTCTTCGCCGCGTCAACGGCGTCGGCTATTCCATCGGCTGGGGCCGCCACTGGAGCTTTTTCATTCTCGCTAGTTTCATCGTCTTTGGCTGTCTCGCCATTCCGTTGGGCCACGCGATTCATTTTATTCAATTCGAACCGCAGTGGTCGCAGTGGAAGTCGCTCCCGCTCCTTTCGCTCGGCATTCTTTTTTTCACTGCCTGGCCCGAAGAGCTGCTCTTCCGCGGCTTGCTCCAAAACATGCTCTCAACGGCGTGGAAGAGCGACCTTGCCGGCTGGTGGACCGCTTCCATTCTCTTTGGCTTCTCGCACATCACCAACATGGGCTTTCCCAACTGGCGCTTCGTGGCGCTAGCCTCGATCGCCGGCTTCTTCTACGGTTGGACGTGGCGCAAAACCGGCTCGGTCTTCGCCTCCGCCCTGGTCCATGCCACCGTGGACGTCACTTGGCACTTCCTCTTTCGAACGGTCTAGTCGAGCCGCCGTATTCCATGAAACGGAATCCTGAGCCTTGCATCAAACCTGGCAATGTGGCCTGGGGTAGACTCGCTGCCGCCCCGCGCACAGAGATCGCGAAACGCATTCAGGAGGAGAACGATGGCGGAAACGATGACGGCGGAGCAGGCCAAGTTCCTGCTTCAAGACGTGTATTTGGGAGCGCTGAAAAATGAGAGCCGGACAACAAAGAAAATTCTCGAAGCGGTGCCCTCGGATAAGGCGGAGTACCGTCCGGACCCGATTTCGAAGAGCGCGATCGAGCTGGTGCGGCACATTGCCGCGGCAGATAACCGCTTCCTGGAGACGGTGATCAACGGCGTGTTCGACGCGAACACGGCGATGATTCCGGAAAACGTGAAAACACCCGCGGAGATCGCGACGTGGTACGCGGAACGGTTCGCGAAGAATTTTGACGCGCTCACAAAACTGACCGGCGAGCAATTGGTGAAGATCGTGGATTTTCGCGGCATGTTCCAGAAGCCAGCGGTCACTTTCGTGACGCTGGGGCTGCACCACACGATTCATCACCGCGGCCAGCTCTCTTCGTACCTGCGATGCATGGGCGCAAAAGTGCCTTCGATTTATGGCGAAAGCTACGACGCCGAGCAAGCACGCAAAGCCGCGCAAGCATAAAAGACTTCTGACGAGAAATTCTCAGCGAACAACGCCGGAGAGCGGGCTCGACGCGGAGGCGTAGAGGCGCTTGGGCATGCGGCCGGCGAGGTAGGATTTGCGTCCGGCGATGACGGCGTAGCGCATGGCTTCGGCCATGAGGACGGCATCCTGGGCTTCGGCGATGGCAGTGTTCATGAGGACGCCATCGGCGCCGAGTTCCATGGCGACGGCGGCATCGGAAGCGGTACCAACGCCGGCATCCACGATCATGGGAACTTCAGTGATGCGTTCGCGGAGAATGCGGAGATTCGCGGGATTTTGCACGCCGAGGCCGGAGCCGATGGGCGCGGCAAGAGGCATGACGGCGGCGGCGCCAGCATCGATGAGCTTGCGGGCGGCGATGAGGTCGTCGTTGGTGTAAGGGAGAACAACGAAGCCTTCCTTCACGAGGACGCGGGTGGCTTCGATGAGCTGCTCGGTGTCCGGGAAAAGCGTTTGCTGATCGCCGATGACTTCGAGCTTGACCCAGTTCGAGAGGCCGACTTCGCGGCCGAGGCGCGCGGTGCGAATGGCTTCGTCGGCGGTGTAGCAGGCGGCGGTATTCGGCAAGATGAAGATTTTTTCGCGGTCGATGTAGTCCAGCAGTGATTCCTTTGATTTGTCGGTGAGATTGACGCGGCGGACGGCGACGGTAACCATGTCCGCGCCGCTGGCGGCGTGCGCGCGCGCCATTTCCTGAAAGCTGCGGTACTTCCCTGTTCCCACGATCAGGCGGGACTTAAAAGCGCGTCCTGCGATGACGAGTTCGTCTACCATGATGACCTCGAGATGATTTTAGACCTCCTCGGGCGCGGGAACAAATCGGAACCGACACGAAGGTTTCAGTCCCGGGCGACGGGGCGGGGCTCGGCAACATCGGCATAGAGGGATTCGATGACGCCGGCGAATTGTTGCTCGACGACGCGGCGCTTGAGCTTGAGCGTGAAGGTAAGGCTGCCGTTGTCGAAGGTAAAATCTTCGGGGAGAAGAGCGAAGCGTTTGATGGTTTCGTACTGCGCGAGATGGACGGTGAGGCGCTTGACCTCGGCATCGATTAACGCATGGACCCAGGGATGGGCGGCCAGCTCGGCGTTGGAGGCGAATTTGAGTCCCTGATCGGCGGCTTTGGCGGCAACGGTGGTGGCATTGGGGACGAGGAGCGCGACGATGAATTTGCGTCTGTCGCCCACGACCATGGCGTTGAGGATGTAGGGGCTAGTCTTGAGCGCGTTTTCGATGGGCTGCGGGGCGACGAATTTGCCCGCCGCAGTCTTCAGCAGGTCTTTCTTGCGATCGGTGATGAAGAGATAGTTGTCTTTGTCCACGTAGCCGATGTCGCCGGTGCTGAACCAGCCGTCCTCGCTGAGAACTTCGCGGGTGGCTTCGGGATTTTTGTAGTAGCCCTGCATGACGCAGGGGCCCTTGACGAGGATTTCTCCATCTTCCGCGACGCGGACCTGG
>JBGQDD010000481.1:0-2938 GCA_041495665.1 Candidatus Acidiferrum sp. | reverse complement strand
TTGTAGATGCCCTTCACATTGACGCGAAAGACCCGGTCGAAATCCTCCTCCGTCGTGCTCTCCACCGTGCCTATATGCGCAACCCCCGCGTTGTTCACCAGGATGTTGATGCGCTCCTTCGCAAAGAGCCCTTTAAAAACTTCCCGGACTTGCTGCTGGTTCGTAACGTCACACGCGTGCGCCGTCCCCTGCCCACCCGCATCGGTGATCTGTTTCGCGGTAGCTGCAGCCTGCTGTAGATTGATATCGGCGATTCGTACCGCGGCCCCATTCGCCGCGAAGCGCATGGCTATCGCTTGCCCGATGCCGCTGCCACCGCCAGTCACGATGGCAACTTTGCCGTCCAGTCTGAAATCCTTCGCGCCGCTGCCCGGGTTCTTCAGAGTGAGATTCCTCTCTTCCAGGGAATAAAATCTTCCTGGCCTTTCCCTTCCGCCTTCGTGCGAGCCTCTCCGCTCGCGGTTTGGATGACAAACTCCAGTATCTCTTCACCCATCTGCTGGATTGTCTTCTCTCCGGAAATAATCCCGCCCGTGTCGAGGTCGATGATGTCTCGCATCCGCTGGGCCAGCCCCGAATTCGTCGCTAGCTTCACCACCGGCGCGATGGGATTTCCGGTCGGTGTGCCCAGGCCGGTGGTGAACAGCACCACGCTCGCTCCCGCGCCGACTTGCGCCGTTACGCACTCCACGTCGTTTCCCGGCGTACACTGCAGGTTCAGCCCCGGCTCGGTCGAATACTCCGGATAGTCCAGCACCGCGTTCACTGGAGAATTCCCGCCTTTTTTCGCCGCGCCCGCCGATTTCATCGCATCCGTCAATAATCCGTCGCGCATGTTCCCGGGGCTGGGATTCATTTCAAATCCCGATCCGACCGCCTTCGCCCTCGCCCCGTAACTCTTCATCAGCTGCATGAACCGGTCCGCAACTTCCTTGCGCTTGCTCCGGTTGATGAGTTCCTGTTCCACCCCGCACAATTCCGGAAATTCAGAAAGTATCGTTCTCCCGCCGAGTGCCGCGAGAATATCCGCCGTGTGCCCGATGGCTGGGTTCGCCGAGAGGCCGGAAAAACCATCCGAGCCGCCGCATTTCAATCCGACGCACAAGCTCGAAAGCGACGCAGGCGTCCGCTGGCACCGATTCGCTTCCATCAAGCCCAAAAACGTCTTCCGGATGGCCTCCGTCAACATCGCAACTTCTGTCCCGCTTTGCTGCTGTTCCACAATTACCAGCGGCTTCTCGAAATTCGGGTTCCGCTTGCGCAACGCCTCCCGCAGAATTCCAATCTGCGCATGCTGGCAGCCCAGGCTGAGCACCGTGGCGCCAGCCACATTCGGATGATGGATGTAGCCCGCGATCAGCCCGCAAAGATTGTTGGAATCTTCCCGCGTTCCTCCGCAGCCCCCTTCATGCAGCAGAAACCGGACGCCGTCCACGTTTTCGAAAACTCGGGAACGCTGCGGCCCCGCCGCGTCTCCCGTCAACACGCGCGTCTTGATCGCTTCGCTCTGGCCATCTGCATAGAGCCGCGCCAGCTCCGCCACCTGCCGCCGATAGACTTGTGGCGCGGCGAAACCCAGTTCCTCTTCAAACGCTTGCTTCAGGACCGCAATGTTCCGGTTCTCGCAAAACACCAGTGGCACAACGATCCAGTAATTTCGCGTACCCACCTGGCCGTCGGATCGGCGATATCCCAGAAACTCCCGCTTACTCCATCGTGATACGTCCGGCGGCGTCCAGCGGTACTTTTCCGTTTTTTCCTGAAACGCTGCGGCATGATGGTGGATGTTGCGTGTGGTCAACAGTCCCCCTCGCCGGATGGGCTCCACCGCTTTCCCGACGATCACGCCGTACATAATGATGCTCGCGCCAGTAGCTAGCTCTTCCGTTGCGAACTTGTGCTTTGCCGGAACGGCCGATTCCAGGGTGTAGGACTGGGACTCAAAAGAAATCTGCTCCCCGGAATGCAAGTCGGCCAGCGCGATCAGCACGTTATCTTTCGAATCGAGTTTGAGCACTTTGTTCTGCATTTCACCGAAACCTGGAACTCGTCGTTTCGCAAGCGCTTACAGCCGCCGCGCCGCTTTTCCCCGGCATTGTAGAACACACCGTGCGATTAGTCGCGCGCTTGATTCTCCAGCAGTTTCAATCTCCAGAACTTCGCGGCATTTCCGCCCAGCACGGCCTCTCTTTCCTCCGCCGCGCACTTGCCGATGTAATTCTTCACCAGATCCATCACTCGCGAATACGAACCCGCCACCGTGCACACCGGCCAATCCGATCCGATCATCAGCCGGCTCGGTCCGAAGCATTCGAACGCCACGTCCAGGTAGGGCCGCATGCCCTCGGGCTTCCAGGCCTGCCAGTCCGCCTCCGTGACCATGCCAGACACTTTGCAATAGACATTCGGAAATGACGCCAGCTCCCGAATTCCGCGCGCCCAGGCATCAACGGCTCCGCTTTTGATCGGAGGTTTCGCGAGATGATCCAGAACAAATCTCTGACGTGGAAATCGCGCCACGAACTCCGCCGCCACCGGAAGATGCCGCGGATAAATCAGGATGTCGTAGGCCAGATCAAATTCTTCCAGCATGGCGATGCCGCGAAGAAAATCCGGTTGCAGCAGGAACCGTTCATCCGGCTCGCCCTGCACAACGTGGCGAACGCCGACCAGTCTGGACTTCCCCGCAAACGATTCTAGTTCGGCGCGCAATCGCGGCGACCGTAGGTCCACCCAGCCCACCACTCCCAGGATGTACGGGGCCCGCCCCGCCAATTCCAGCAGCCACCGCGTTTCTTCCAGCGTTTGCCGCGCCTGAACCGCAACGCATCCCTGAAACCCGCTGCGCTCCAGCTCCGGTTTCAGATCAGCCGGAAGAAAATCCCGCCGCAGCGCCGCCATCGAGTCGTCAATCCATCCATACTCCCGCCGGTCATAG
>JBGQDD010000480.1:0-2954 GCA_041495665.1 Candidatus Acidiferrum sp. | reverse complement strand
ATTCGCCGGCGAATTCGACATGGTCATTTTCTTGACCGGTGTTGGCGCGCGGGCGCTTCTTACCGTGGTAGAGACAGCATACAAACGGGATGAGTACGTCGCAGCACTGCAACGCGTTCAGGTAATTCCCCGGGGGCCAAAGCCAGTCGCCGTTCTGCGTGAACTTGGCGTGACTCCAGCCATAACGGTTCCGGAGCCGAATACGTGGCGCGAGCTTCTGCTCGCGCTGGATGAGGCGGGCGCCTCCCGAGAGGAGTTGCGCTTGCGTGGGGCGCGCGTGGCTGTGCAGGAATATGGTGTATCCAATCCGGAATTGCTGAGCGGGCTTCGTGAACGAGGGGCTTCAGTTACACACGTGCCCATATACCAATGGGCGCTGCCGGAAAACCTCGCTCCCCTTCAGATGGCCGTTAGAGCACTCGCCGAAGGAGAGATTGATGTTGTCCTCTTCACCACCGGCGTCCAGGTTGCACACCTCTTCCAAATTGCCGCGGAAATGAAGCTGGAAGAGCCGATGCGGCGTGGTCTTAACCGCGCGATTGTGGCTTCGATTGGGCCGACGACATCCGAAGAACTGCGGAGACGGAGAATTCGAGCTGACCTTGAATCGTCACATCCGAAGATGGGTTTCCTGGTAAAGGAGGCTGCCGAGCAATCCGCGGAACTGCTTCGTCGAAAGCGGCAGGGAAATGCATCTGCCAGGTAAGACAAACTAGTATTGGAAAGACTCGTGCGAACCGGTCAGCGAGAGTTTGCGCCTGCGGCGGCTCCCATTGCCGGCGTAGCGCCAGGGATCACTTCGAAATCGACTCCGGCCCGGGCGAGAACCTCCGTCTCTTCGACGGCAGGCGGGTCGTTCGCTTTAAGTCGCACGACCTGATGCCCTTCCCGCGCGGCAGCGATGAGCAAAGAATGGATTTTTTCCTGGAGATTTTCCGCCTGCAAGCCGAGTTTGTGAACGTTGCGGACCTGTGTGGAAGCTGGGATCAAGTTGAGAATCTCAGACGAGACCGAGTCGTCGTGTAAAACGACCTCAGCAGTTCGTAGTGCGCGCACAGCTTGGTCGGTCAGGAAATCGGGATCTCCTACACTGGTTCCCAATATATAGACGGTACCCTTCATGGTCGGCGCCTGCATGGATCCAGCCTTCCGCTGGCTTGAGCCAACGGCCCTTCCTGCGGCGGCGATTCGACCGGACTGCCAGCCGCTAATACCGTACTAAAACACTAGCACTATCGCTGGCGGTTGAAGGTGCGGAAGAATGAATGCTCTGCATCGACATTTCTGATAGCAGGCGACGGCAAACGGCTGGATGGTGAAACGGGCGGGAAACTCAACCCGAGCGTTTCGATGGCCGGCGATTTCTGAGGAACGCTTCGAAAGCCTCCTCGCTGGCGTCTTCGTGAAGCAGGCGTTTCCGTTCCTCAGGATCCAGCTTAGAGGAGTGGAGCTGGTCGCGAGCTTCCCCTAACTGCGCGAGCCATTCTTCGTATTCCGGGCCAAACTGATCTTCGAGCTGCTTTCTGAGGCGCTGGGCAAGGGCCGGGCTTTGTCCCGCAGTGGAAATGGCGATCTGCAGGACACCGCGCTGCACTACGGAGGGATAGTAAAAATCGCAAAGAGGGGGAACATCCACGATGTTGCAGAGCACACCACGCTGCGTCGCCTCTTCGAATAGGCGCTCGTGAAGTTGCGTGGACGATGTGGCCGCGACAACCAAAAACATTCCTTCAAGATCGCCGGGTTGGAAAGGGCGCTGCAGCCATTCGATGCTGTTCGATTGCGCCCAGAAGCGCACTTGCGGGGTCGCTTCGGGCGCCACCACGCGCACGCGACCGCCGGCCTCCAGGAGGCTGGCGATTTTGGATTCAGCGATGGTTCCCGCTCCAACGACGAGGCACGGGCGGGCCGAAAGCTTTAGGAACATGGGGAAGAGCTTTGCAGGTTTCATGCGTTCCGTCAGCGCGCTCCTCGCTGAAGCTTGGACAACAAGTCTAAGTTAAATCTGACCTGCAATTGTACTCAGGGTCAAGCCGAGCGCGCGGGGAAATTGGATTTAGGAGAGACGATCGGGAGTCAGGAGAGCGGTCATTTCGAGGACGCGGCGATAGTAGCCGCGCTGGGTGAGCTGCGAAGCCGCGGCATCGTCGATGATGAAAGTCACGTCGGGATGGAGTTGCAGGGCGGAGGCGGAGACCGCGGAGGCGATTGGCCCTTCGATGGACTTCGCGACAGCCGCGGACTTGGCCGCGCCCGCGGCAAGCAAAATAATTTTCCGCGCCTCCAAAATCGTGCCGATGCCCATGGTGATGGCACAGCGCGGACTCTCCTCGCCAGGGGCGAAAAATTTGGAGCTGTCGTCCATCGTTTCCTGGCTCAAAACCTTTAGGCGCGTGCGGGAGGCGAGGCTGGAAGTCGGCTCGTTGAAGCCGACGTGGCCGTTGCGCCCGATGCCCAGAAGCTGAAGGTCGATTCCACCGGCTTTTCGGATGGCTTCTTCATAGGATGCGCAGTAGCGATCGTAATTGCCACGAATGGTTCCGTCGGGAATGTGGATGTTGCGGGGATTGAGGTTGACGTGGGCGAAAAGGTTTTGCTGCATGAAGTGATGAAAGCTCCGAGGGTGTGCGGGGGAAAGTCCGAGGTACTCATCGAGATTAAAGGTTACGACGCGTGAGAAATCGAGCGAGCCCTGTTTGTGCAGTCCCACGAGATGTTTGTAGACGCCGACCATAGTGCTGCCGGTGGCCAACCCGAGCGCCAATGCGGGCTTCCGATGCACCGCGCCAGCGATGAGTTGTGCGGCCTGGAGGCTGATTTCTTCGTCGTCGCGTTTCAGGATAACCAGCATGCGGCGTCCTCTCTGAACTTTGTTTTTCCCGTTACTTGAAACAATACTGGGCCAGTGAAAGAAATCCGTCAGTTTTACCGGAACCGGCGAATGACGAGATTGT
>JBGQDD010000479.1:0-2959 GCA_041495665.1 Candidatus Acidiferrum sp. | reverse complement strand
TGGACGATGCCAGCCTCGATGCGGCCACGGCGAACATCAAGAGCGAACACCAACTTGCGGAGATGCTGCAGCAACTCGAAACGCAAATGCGCGAAGCCGCCAAAAAGTTTGAGTTCGAAAAAGCCGCGCAGCTCCGCGACCGCATCCGCTCATTAAAGCAACAGGATCTGGCGGGACTCTTTTCAGCCGAATCCACTCCCACGCCTGCAGAGCCGGCAAACTAGACAACGCCGCGTTTCAGTTCGTCCAGCGGATAAAACGTGTCGCGCCAAATGATGCCACCCTGCTTGAGCGTCACGACGGTTGAGCGCAGAAGCATATAGCTGAAGAGAATCGCACCGAGAGGATGCGTGAACGCGTACAGCGGCGAGACCCGCGCGCCGATGTCCACACCGGTGTGAAAGCAGAGCGCGATGACCAACGCAATCGCGGCGAAAATGCGAATCCACCCGTGGCCGAAGAGAATGCCGAAGATTGGCGCGACGTTCATGAGCAGAAGACCGGTGATGGAAATCGCCACGAGCCCCACGCTGTAGCCCACGCCGGCAAAGAAATTTTTCGTGACGCCGCGAACCAGATTGCCGAGGCCGGCGTGCCACCGGACGACGACGAAATCCTGCGCAATTCCTGCGCCGGAACGAAATCCTGATTGCTTGACGATCTTTCCCAATTTCATGTCATCCACAACTTCCATGGCCAGGCGGCGATGGGTGCCGCTGGCCTCATAGGCGGCGCGCTTGAGGAGTTGGAAGGCGCCAACTCCGATATAGGCGCGCGAATTGGGATTGGTCACGCGATAAGGATCGGTGGCGATGTGAAACGCCATGCCAAAAAAAGTAATCAGCACCGTCTCCCAGAAGCCAATCATTTCGACATCGCCCATTAAGGTGAGGTGGTCAAGATTGCACGCTTTGGCAAGCGCAATGGCGCGGCGCACGACATCGGACTTAAAACGCACGTCGGCGTCGGTGAACAGCAACCAATCGCCGGTGGAAGCTTCGTAGGCTTTCAGAAGGGCGTGAGGTTTGCCGAGCCAGCCGGCCAGCAGTCCCGTGACGTGCACAACGCGCAGCCGCGGATGCGCGGCGGCGAACTCGTCAAGGAGGCGTCCCGTCGCATCCTGCGAACGGTCGTCCACGGCGATGACTTCCAGATTCGGATAATCGATTTCCATCAGTGTGGCGAGTGCGGCGGGCAGCTTTTCTTCTTCGTCGCGTGCAGCCAAGAGAATCGCGATGCGCGGGCAATCCGCATCGGTGGCAGGCGCGAAATCCTTGATCCAGGGGAGGCGCATGGCGCCAAAGGCAACGCGGAGGCCGTGAGTGAGCCAGAAGAACGCAATGAAACCGAAGAGAACCAGTTCGAAAAGATGCATGGAAATTGGTGTCGGCGTTGCCCTCAGGTTATGCTAACACGGGATGCCAAATAGCCTGGCCATCATCGGGGCGGGACGCGTGGGACGCGCGCTGGGACGCCGGTTGCGCGAACTGGGCTGGAAAATCGGCGCGGTCGTTACCCGCAGCGCGGCGAGCGCGCGGCAAGCCGTTCGATTTATCGGAGCAGGGAAGGCCTGCGCGGGAATGACGCGGCAAATTCTGGCATCGCGGGTGATTCTGATCGCCACACCCGATGACGAAATCGCAATTGTTGCGCAAGCGCTGGCGCGTATCGGCGAAGAAGAGCTGCGCGGGAGAGTTGTCCTGCACACCAGCGGTGCGATGGGCTCGACTGTGCTCGACGCCGTGCGGGAGCGGGGCGCGGCGGTCGGATCGATGCATCCACTGCAATCGTTCAGCGGCGTCGCGGTGCCATCGCTGGAAGGCAAGGTTTTTACCGTGGAAGGGGACGCGCAGGCGGTGCGAATGGCGCGGAAGATCGCGCGAGCACTCGGCGGATCGCCCGTGCGCATCGCGGGAAGCAAGAAACTTTTGTATCACGCCGCGGCGGCGATGGCCGCCGGTCATGTGCTCGCGGTGGAAGAAGCTGCCACCCAATTACTCGTCTCGCTGGGGATGAAACGCAGCGAAGCGGTGCGCGCGTTGTTGCCCCTGACGCGCCAGGTTCTGGAGAATTTTGAAACCCTGGGGCCGCGCGCGGCGTGGACGGGTCCGCTCTCTCGCCGAGATTACAAAGTAGTGCGAGCGCATCTGGACGCACTCCGAGATTCGCCGAACGAAATTGCGCGGGCGTATGAGGCGCTTAGTCGTCTGGCAGCCCGCGTGCTTGCGCAAGATTCTGCCGTTGTGTTGGCCGCATTGGAAAAGAGTTCTGTGGAAGAGAAACCAAAAGCAAAAGCGATAGGGGGCAACGCGTGAAACGGCTCCACATTGGGATAGAAAGTACCAAACTCGCAAATGGACTGGATGTAGTGGTCGCGCCGGATTCCACCGCGCCAGTGGTCACCGTCGGTATCTATTACAAGATCGGATTCCGGCTCGAGCCGCAGGGGCGCAGCGGGTTTGCGCACCTGTTCGAACACATGATGTTTCAAGGTTCCGCGAATGCGCCGAAGATGCAACACATCAAGCTGGTCAATTCCAGTGGCGGCGTGCTGAACGGCTCGACGAGTTACGACGTGACGAATTATTACGAAGCGGTGCCGTCGAATGCGCTGGACCGCGTGCTGTGGCTCGAAGCGGACCGCATGCGCGCGCTGAAAGTGGACGATGAAAATCTGAAAAACCAGCGCGACGTCGTGAAGGAAGAGGTTCGCGTCAATGTGATGAACCAGCCCTACGGCGGTTTTCCGTGGCTGGACATGCCGCCGGTAGCGTTTCGCAATTGGGCCAACGCCCACAATTTTTACGGCGATTTTGCCGACCTCGATGCCGCGGGGTTGGCCGACGTGCAGGCGTTTTTCAAAACGTACTACGTGCCGAATAATGCCGTGCTGCTGATGCTAGGCGATGTGAAGGCGGAAGAGGGCATCGCGCTCGCTAAGAAATATTTTGGCGAGATT
>JBGQDD010000478.1:0-2959 GCA_041495665.1 Candidatus Acidiferrum sp. | reverse complement strand
GCGCGAGGATCACTCCGAGGGCAATTGGTGATAATCGTTTCGCCCTTAAGAATGATCTCACCCAAGAGGTTGTGCTTATGTTCGACTTCGAAGTAGCCGTAGGTGGCGAATTGGTTTAGTTTCCCTTCGAAGAGTTCGCGATTGAGTTTGGTATCCCACTCAATCCCGTCATGAGCCAAGATGCGCAAGACTTGGCCCTCGAGGACGACACCCAGAAATCCGTATTCGCTTTGCGTCTTCTGGATCGCAAATGCCAGCAGATGGCGGCTCGCCGCGGTCCAATCGCCCACCTCGAGGTATGTATTAAGCGCATGAGTCACAGTGGAAAGGAGATCCGTTTTTTCCTGCAGCTCGATTTCGATGCGCTTGCGCTCGCTGATATCCTCAATCACACGCATGGTGGAAACCAGCTTGCCGTTCTCATCGAACATGGGGGCCGCGGAAATGCTCACCGGGATTCGCTCGCCCGCGCGATTGAGGCGCAGGGTTTCAAATCCCTTCACAATTTCTCCGGCCATAATTTCTTCGCGGAGTTCATTTCGTTCTTCTTCACGCTCCGGCGGCGTGAACGGAACGGTACTCCCAACAATCTCCACCGCTGACCAACCAAATAGACGTTCCGCGGCGGGGTTCCACACCGTGACCTTGCCTTCCAGATCAGCGCTGACGACCGCCATTGGTGAGGCATGGACGAGAGCGCGGAATTGCTCATTGCCGCGGCGAGCGGCGGCTTCGCGCGCGGTTCGAACGAACTCCACGATGTCGTTGGCGGCAACAATAAGAACCACGGCGGTGCCGGCAGAGGCAGCGGCTGTAACGATCTTCACGGCGGCCAAGAGCCAGTAGACGGGCTTCCAGACCGTAACCACTTCCAAAAAGTGCGTTGCCCCGCAGCTCACGATAAAGACCCCGAAGGCCCAGAAAAAATAAGGATAGGGAAGGTCCCGACCGGCGCGACGCACCAGCCATACCAAAGTTGTGGAGATGGCCAAGTAGGACAGACCAATGACGAAGTCGGCGATGACATTCGACCAAAGCAGGCGCTGGTTGCCAAGGTAGCAGTACCAATGGGGGAGAAAATTCGCCGTGAGAAGAGTCCGCGAAAAGAGCCAGAGCAGAGCGGCCAGCGAAAAGAGCCCCATGAGCGCCACCTTGGCATTTCTCGCGGAGATGGGAAATGGCGGCTGAGGATTGGACGCAGCGCTGGAGGACATCGCGAGAGCTACCTTTCTTTCGCTGCGCGCAGGAAAAGAGCAACGCGCGCAACATCTAGCAATTCGAAGCAGGGGAAAGCAGCAGCAGCCGCGGAAAGAGAGTTCGAAAATTCCGTGAGGCATCCGAAGCGGCTTGAGAGGAAAAGCTTCTAGCCGGTCTCGAACGATTCCATCTTACTCCGGATGAGCCGGTTAGGGATGCTTCGAAGGGGCGGTGTGCCGCAAATCAAACCGGTGTGTGTTGCGCGAATCTAGGTTAGGAGGCGCGCGAGGCATTTGTTATTCTCGGCGGACCGATGGCGATGGGGAACAAAACGGAGAACACCGGTCTGGAGCGCGGCCTGGGCCTGAAAGAGGCCGTCGCGCTGAACATGATCGAGATTGTGGGCATCGGCCCGTTTGTGGTGAGTTCGCTCGTGATTCGGGCGATGGGCGGGCCGCAGGCTCTGATCGCGTGGCTGGCGGGCGCGCTCCTGGCAACGCTGGATGCATTTGTGTGGTCGGAGCTGGGCGCAGCGATGCCGAAAGCCGGCGGCACGTACGTCTTTCTGCGAGAAGCGTACGGTCCGGAGCGGTGGGGCAGGCTGATGTCGTTTCTTTTCGTGTGGCAAACGCTGGTACAGGCGCCGCTTTCCGTGGCGTCCGCGTCGATTGGTTTCGCAAAGTATGCGGGATATCTGTACCCCTTCACCCCGCTGCAAGCGAAGGCCATTTCCGGTGGATTAGTCTTTTTTATCGTGATTCTGTTGTACCGGCGGATCACCGCGATCGGAAAAATTTCCGTTTTGCTATGGATTGGCGTCGTAGGAACGATGTTGTGGCTGATCTGGGGAGGGCTCACGCACTTCAACGCCAAGATCGCGTTTGATTTCCCGCCGGGGGCTTTCGATTTGTCGTGGGTGTGGTTCGCGGGGCTGGGGTCCGCGATGGTCAGCACGGTGTACAGCTACTGGGGCTACTACAACATTTGCCACCTCGGCAGCGAGATCAAGGATCCCGAACGGAATATTCCACGCGGCATTTTTCTTTCCGTGCTGGGGATCGCCGTCCTGTATCTGGCGATGCAGACGAGCCTCCTGGGGGTAGTGCCGTGGCGCGAGGCGCAGAATTCCGATTTCCTCGCCAGCTTGTTTGTCGAGCGACTGTACGGGCAGGCGGCCGCGCGGTTCGTGACAGGAATGATTTTGTGGATCGCCGTCGCTTCGGCATTCTCGGTGCTACTGGGCGCTTCGCGAGTGCCCTATTCGGCGGCGCAGGACGGGAATTTCTTTCCGGTGTTCGGCAAGGTTCATCCCACGAAACACTTTCCGCACGTTTCGTTGTTAGTGTTGGCGGGACTCGCGTTTATCTTCAGCATTTCCTTGAAACTGAAACAAGCCATCGCAGGAATCCTGGCCATGAGGCTCCTGGTGCAGTTCATCGGCCAGGCGGTCGGAGTGATACTGCTGCGGAGGCGCCGGGGCACGCAAGGCCTGCCGTTCAAGATGTGGTTGTACCCGCTGCCCGCGGTGCTGACGATGTTCGGGTGGGCTTGGCTCTTCTGGCAGACCGGGGCGACGCGGAAATGGGGAATCGCGGAGATCGCGCTGGGTACCCTGGCGTATCTCATTCGCGCGCGGGAAGTGCGACAATGGCCGTTTGGAAGTGCGGCAGGAGTTAAGAGTTGAAAGTCGAAAGTTGAAGTGGAAATTTGACTGTTGAGCAAGGACTGCTTATGGCGGCGAGTCTCGCTAGTGATGTGGAGG
>JBGQDD010000477.1:0-2960 GCA_041495665.1 Candidatus Acidiferrum sp. | reverse complement strand
GACGCGCTGGGCGATGGCTTCGGAATCATCATCTTCATGCTGACCTTCAGCCGTTTCCTGGGGACCATATCCATACGAATACGGATAATACCGGTAAGAGTAGTAGTAGTCCGGGGCACTGGCATCCACGGCATTGAGAACGACGCCGAGGATGTGGCACTTCACGCTATTGAGCAGGTCGCGCGTGCGTGTAAAAGCTTCCTTGGGTGTTTCTCCGCTGCGAACGACGAGGAGCACGCCGTCGGCCTGCACGGAAAGAATCACGGCATCGGTGGCGGCCATGATGGGAGGTGAATCGATAACGATAAACTTGAACTTGGTGCGGAGCTCGGCGATGGCCTCGACGAGCTTGTGGGAAGAGAGCAGATCCGCAGGATTCGGAGGAAGAGGTCCGGTGGGAATGGCGACGAGATTGGGAATCGCAGGGTGCGGTACGGAAACCAGATCGAGACTGGAAACACCGGCCAAATAGGAACTCAGACCCGCATATTTTCCGCTGCCCAAATTGAGGAGGCGGCCGACGCCGGGTTTGCGAAGGTCGGCATCGACAAGCACGGTCCGATCGCCCAACTGCGCAAGCGTAACGGCAAGATTCGCGGCGGCAGTGGTCTTCCCTTCCCGCGGGAGCGCGCTGGTAACCAAAATGACCTGAGGAGGATGATCGGCCTGCGAGAGGAGAATGGAAGTTCGCAAGGCGCGAAACGCCTCCGACATCTGCGACTTGGGCAAGTGCTGAGCAACCAGCTCGATGCGCTGGTCATGCCCATTATTGGACGAGAAGCCTTGCAACAGGCCATGGCGCTTGCCGCTCCCGTTGGAACCGGCAAACTGAGGCACGACGGCGAGGGAAGGCAACCGCGAAAGCGTTTCGACATCGTCCGGGGTCTTCACGGTGTTGTCGAGATACTCGCGCATCAGAGCCAAACCGATGCCGCCAACCAAGCCCACGAGAAAGGCCAGGGCAACGTTGCGGGTCTTGGCAGGGCGCGCGGGCGTGGAAGGAATCATGGCCGGATCCACGACACGGATGTTGGAAGAGCGCAAGCCTGCGGAAATGGCGGTTTCCTTCAACTTGGTCATCAGCCCTTCATAGAGAGTCTTGTTGGCCTCGGCCTCGCGCTTGAGGATGTTGTATTCCACCAGCTTTCCCGCCATCTGGTTGGTTTCCACCTTCTGCTGGTCGAGCGCACGGGTCAGGAGGGTTTCGCGCTGCTGCGCTTCCTTGTAATCGCTCTCGAGTACGTTCAAAATTTTCTGTTTTTCTTTTTCGACGGTCTGGTCAAATTCTTTGAGCTGCGCCTGGAGGCGCAGTACCTTGGGGAAATTCGGACCGTACTGGCTCAAGGCGTCGGTGTATTGCGACGAAACATCGTTGCGCTTCCGGAACAACTCGGTGAGGGCGTTGTTGCTTTGAACTTCCGGTACGGCGTCGAGAGTACCGGACTTGGCAAACTGGTAGAGCGACTCCTTTTTCATGCGTTCGCTCTGCGCGTCGGTCAACTGTTTGTTGATGTCGGAGAGCCGCTGAGTAGTGATGTTCTGCTTGTCATCGAGGGTCCAGATCTGGTTTTGGCGTTCGTAAGCGATGCGGGCGTCTTCGGACTTCTGCACCCTGATCTTCAATTCACTAAGCTGGTCGGTGAGCCAGTTGGAAGCCTGAGTGGTAGCCTCGTACTTACTGCGGAAATTCTGCTCGATGTAGGAGGTGATATGCGCGTTGACGATGCGCGCCGCGAGCTGGGGATCGGTGGATTCAAAACTGACGTCCATCAAGCGGCTATTGGGGACGCGCTTCACGCTGAGACTACCCAAGAATTCACCCAGTTCGGGCGGACGTTTCTGGTTTGCGAGACTGCCGCTGGCGATGGCTTCCGAGGGCCCGTTGGGCGAAGCAAATTCCGGGCGGGCCGAAAGGGCGTTGTTGCGAATGGTTTGGAGGGCAAGCGTTTCGCTGGTGAGGATTTTGGATTGCGTCTCGATGTAATTCTCGAGATCCATCATGAAGTCATAGGAATCGGAACCCTGGAAAGGAAGGATGTTGGCATTCTCGCGGTCAATCTCAACGCGAGCAGTGGCCACGTAAACGGGCTGCATGCGGAACGTGGCGATGGCCACGATGGTGACAACAGCAAGCATGAAGGAGAGAATCAGCCACTGGTGCTTGCGCAAAATCAGCAAGTAGTCGTAAAGGTGGGGCTCCCGGGGAGAGAGCTCAAAGGAAGGAAAGCGGGCCGGCATGGAGACCAGCTCGACGGCGCCATTGGAGCCATTATCACGGGGTACGAGTTTATTTTCGTCAGCCATTTTTAGTGGTACGCCACCCGATAGAGAGCGACGCCGGTCCCGATGGCAATTCCGAATTCCAGAGCCCTGAGCATCGCCTGTTTGCCTGGACTATTCGGCACATACAAAATGTCACTGGGCTGAAGCTGAACATCTTCCGCCTGGCGTTCCATCACCTTCTTGAGATCAACGGCAACTTCGTGCTGCTGCCCCTGAATGTCTTTCCGGACGATGACGGCATGATCCCTTTTCGCGGTGGGGCTCAAACCACCGGCGAGAGCCAAAATTTTCAGGGTGGTCATCTGCCCGCGGTCATTTGCCAGGACGAAACCGCCGGGCCTGCTCACCGCTCCCAGGACGTAGACAATTCCCGAGTGCGGGACGGTGACGATATCGCCGGCCTGGAGAATAATATTGTTGGTGGCGTCGCCGCTTTCCATCAGTTCGTTCAGATTGATAGTGATCGTATTGTTCAAGTGCGGTGGATCAACCGGCGCGGGAGAATTCGCGGGGGCATTGGGGGCTGCAACCGTGGAGGACGCGGTTTCCTGCGCCGGGTCCGCGTGGTTCGATCCTTTGGAGGCCACGGCGGGAGCATGATCTTCCGGACCTATCGCCGGAGGCCCTGATGGATCGGACGGCGTTTCCTGGGCAGGACGGTTCACAATGACGGTGTC
>JBGQDD010000476.1:0-2961 GCA_041495665.1 Candidatus Acidiferrum sp. | reverse complement strand
GCCTACGCGGTCTTCAGCGAGCTGACGCCCTATTCCGACGCCGGAATGATGACCGTATACGCGGGCACCGCCGCGGAAACGGTTGGCCAGGTCATCGATCTCACCATCCGGGAATTTCGCGCGCTGAAGGAATCGCCGGTAACGGAAGAAGAGCTGCGCCGCTCGAAGAATCACCTCAAGGGTTCGCTGATGCTCTCGCTCGAGTCCACCAGTTCCCGCATGTCCAATCTCGCGCGGCAGGAACTGTATTTCGGCCGTTTCTACTCGCTCGACGAAATTCTCGCCGGCATCGAAGCCGTCACCCGCGAAGAACTCCAGACCCTCTCCCAGCAATATTTCCAAGCCACCCAAATTGCCGTCACCGTCCTCGGCCCCCTCAACGGCTTCACCCTCGACCGCTCCCGTTTAGCATGTTAAGGGCGCGGAATGCGACGCCACCGTTGAGAATGGCCGCCTTGGCGCCTGGCAGTGATTCATTGAGATTTTGTTGGGCATCTTGTTGGGCAGTGTGGCATTATTCTGAAAATCTGTTTGTGTTGTAGCTTAGGCCTTCGGGCCTGAGGGTTTTTCTTGCGAGGAGTCAGCGATCGGCTTCCGAGTATCCATTCTGGCGTCGGGCAGCTCGGGCAACATCACTTTGCTCGAGACCGAGCGCACCCGCCTCCTCATCGACGCCGGTCTCGGCAAGCGCGAAACGCTTGCGCGACTCGCCGCTGTCGAAAGAAGCGTCGAGCACATCGACGGCATCCTCATCACCCACGAGCACACCGACCACTGTAACGGCCTCCCGCAGATGCTCGGTCTCTGGAAAGCCCCGCTCTACGTCACCGAACCCACCCTGGGCGCCATGCAGCGCATTCTTCCCGAAACGTTTGGCAAGCGCTTGCGTGGTGTGGAGTCCATCCAAGCCGGCCAAAGCTTCTCTATTGGTGATATCGACGTCCATGCCATTAGTATTCCCCATGATGCCGCCGACCCTGTCGCTTTCACCTTTTGCACGAACGGCACCAAGGTAGCCATCTGCACCGACCTCGGCTACATCCCCAATCATGTCAAAGTTCACCTGCGTGGGACACACTGTCTTATTCTCGAATCCAATCACGATCTCGACATGTTGAAAGTTGGGCCGTATCCCTGGGTCGTCAAGCAGCGCGTTCTTAGCCGTACCGGACATCTTTCAAATCACGCCGTCAGCGAATATCTCGCTGATCCGGAATGTTTCGACGCCATCGCTCGCTATCTGGTGCTCGCGCATGTCTCCCAGGAAAACAACAATCCGGACACGCTTCTCATATCCGCCGAAGAAGCTCTGCGCCGCCGCCCCGCCGAGTCCGCCTTTACCGGCGAACTCCTGGTCGCCTCTCAGCACGTGCCCCTCAAGCCTCTCGAGCTGTAGCCCGACGATCCAACGCTGCGTGAAGCATGCTCCTCAATGATGGGAAGACTTTCCCGATCAATCCAAACCAATTTTTTTCTTAAATTCGTTGAGACCCCGTAATTCGGGTAGCACGTACATATCTCGGGGGCGGCCGGCCGCGGTTTTGGACTTGATCAGTCCTTCGAGAGAAAGAACTCGGCAGTCCACTCCGCCAACATCTTTCACATCCGACGCCGCCAGAACCTCTTGAAAGGAGCCGAGACCGGATACTTCGCCCAGGAAATCAAGGTCACCCAAATCCGTGCTCAGCGTAAAATTTAGCCCATGCGCAATCGTTTTGGCATCAAAGCGGAAGGGCAAGTTAGGCGGGACATCACGCAGGACCGGGTGGAATGGTTCAAGGGCTTTCGCAAGCCGTTCCATGTTTTTGGGAGTGCGGGCGTAACAAAAGTCGATGTCTCTGGTCAGATGAGCGGAACCCTGAAGGCCCATGGCGGCTCCGCCGATGACCACGAACTCAACGTTCGCGTCATAAAGAATGCGGATCGTTTCTTCGAGTTTCATTTCTCACTTAGCTATGGATGCTTTGCTATCTGGAAGATGCGGGCGCCTTCGGAGAGGCTTCGTGCCCGTTCGGTCGGCGTGCGCCGCAAAGTTGAAATGAACAAAGTCAGATCAACGCCGAATTCCTTCGCCTTGGCCAGTTCGCTCCCAGGCGGAGGGTTTGTGACTAGCTCCCAGGCGGTCTTTTCTTGTTCTTGAGTCATGGAGTTAGAACTATATGTTCTCATACCGCCCAAGAAGGTTCAATTCACCGTGCTTTGCCGTTCGCATCGCAGGTTCCTCCAGCAATAGTCCCCCGCGCATCGCGGTGAAAGAGATTCATCCATCTTTTTGAATGGAGCCCGCTTGAGATTTCGTTCGCTTTTTCCGGGGCGTTCCCTTAAACTCGATCTTTCTTGGTAGAGGTGCGGAAGCCATGAGTAGCCGGGCATGCAATTCCGAGCAGCTTCGGATGCCCGCGCAAAAGGGGCATTCCAGTTGTTGCAATTGTTGTCCGCCGAAATCGCTGCGGTAGCTGAAACCGCGGTGGTTGGGGAATAGGTCCAAGGCCTGTTCACTGTCATCCGTTCATTAGGATGAAGCGCTATCGAGAGGCAGCAGCCTCGATTGGTATCTTCGTGGTTCCTTCCTTTCGTTTCGCTCATCCAGAAATGCCTGATTCCAATGAAACTTTTCGAACTGACGCGCGCGCTCGTGGACATCGAGTCGACCACCAACCACGAAAAAAATGTGGGCGACTACCTCTTCGCGCATCTGTCCGCCCTAGCCGCGCGCCACGGCGGCCACATCGAGCGCATCCCCGCCGAACCCAAGCGCGACAATATCTTCGTCTCCTGGGGTGAGCCTGTGGTCACGCTCTCCACGCACATGGACACCGTTCCGCCTTTTTTCGCTTCTCGCGAAGACAACGATTTCATTTGGGGCCGCGGTTCCTGCGACGCGAAGGGAATCATCGCGGCCATGATCGCAGCAGCGGAAAAGCTCCTCGCCGGGGGCACGCGCAATATCGCTTTGCTTTT
>JBGQDD010000475.1:0-2962 GCA_041495665.1 Candidatus Acidiferrum sp. | reverse complement strand
GTTGAGGAACTTTTCCCTACGCGGGTGGAGGCCATGAGACTTTCCTCCAAGGAGGAATTTGCCGGGGAGATCGCCTCGCACTGGAAAGAACAAATGGAAAAGTACCGCGGCCAGGCGGAAGAGATGGCGCAACGCCTGGAGAAACAAGCGGCGGAGCTGCGCCGCGAACTGGCGAACTCGCAGGAATTTGTGGAAAGAATGACGCGCGAAATGGAGCCCCAGGTCAACGCCCGCCTGGACGAAGCGGTAGCCCGGGCGACATCGGAATTCGAAGGAGCAACCGCCCGCACGGCGCACCGCCGCTATGAACTCATGCTGGAGAATACCCAGGCGTTGACGCAGGAGGCGCTCTTGAAGCTCGATGCGCGCTCCGCGGAGGTACAGGCGCTGGTCCAGAGCGCGGTGAATTCCGCCTTGGGATCTTTCCAGCGACAAACAGACCAGCACGTGCACGCCGTGCTGTCCGAAACCAAGGAGCGAGCGGTGTCCGCCCTCTCCTCACTCGACGCCGAGAGCCGCGTGACTTGCGAGGCTCGCCGCCTGGCGTTGGAAACCGAAGTGGCCCGCGCCGCCGAGCGTTCCACGGAACAATTCCGCAAAGGAATGAAGGCTTTCCTGTACTCCTGTCTGGTGGCCGCCGTAAGCGCCGTGGATGAACATTCGAAGTCCACACTCGACGGGCTCGTCAAAGACAACGGAGAGACTCTGTTCGAAGCGGAGCGCGATTCGCGCACTCAGGATGATCCAGATGTTATTCCTGATCCCGACGTCGATCCGCTCACCCATTAAATGACCATGGCACGGCGCAACCAAAAAATGATGTAGCGGCTGCCGCAGGAAATTTCGTACCCCCAGAAAAGAAAAAGGCCAACCGCTCTCTCAGGACGGTTGGCTTTTTCAATTGCCGCGGAGACTTTGTCACTCCTGAAGGAGGCAAGGTGACAAGCTCTGCGTGTGCTCTGGCCGAGGCCAGAAAGTCATAAACTCAGTTAACGGGCTGGCGCGGAACCCGGACGCCGAAACGGCCGACGCGCCGCGTCTTCGATCATGAAGATGCCTTGCCGCGTGGCCACCATGACCGGGTGCTGGCTGTCGGCAACCCGCTCCACCGCCAATGCCCAGCCGCGGTGCAGCATGTACAAGCTACCGATCACAAAAGCGAGGGCCGCAAATCCTACGGCAAACAAGGCAAACACGGCCAGCAGTTCCCACACGAAATACATTTGCAGCGAGACCAGCGCTGCCAGGAACATCCACATCCACTTCCGGCTCTTGTCCTGGGTCTTCATCTTTCCTCTATCCCCTGCCCTATTTAGCACTGACTGCTAACCTGTGTTTGCTTCCGGAGCGCGTCACGCACTTAACTTAGATGCGCCACCCTGTCCGGAAGGTCTAATCGAATCCCTCGCACCTGTCCCATTTGACACCTTGCGGGTCCGAAAGGCGATGGTACCGAGGACACATTTTGGGGCCTAAACTAGACTCCTAGTACCGCCCGTACTTAGTTCAAAATGCTGTAAATAAAACAAAACAAATATGTTACATGGCATTGGACTTTCGCCCCGGTCTTCGCCTCTTTTTCCCTGTACTAGCTGTGGAAAACCTGTACCTACGTACAGGCATTTCCGGGCTCTCTCCGTAGTGATTCCGGGTTCCTTTACGTTTCATCTCCCGCCGCTCACCAGTCTTCCAGACCGCTCCTGTCGCTGGGGCGGTGCCTCTCTGGAATCTTGATGCACGCCGGGTGCGAGTCTCGGATCTTCCGCTATACGGCGTTTCGCCTCCAATGAGAGGACGCAACGTAGCTGCTTGAAACGACCTACATTAGAAACGGCAGACCACAGCTATCTCGAGGGTTGACGACGATGCACGGACTTGGTGATCGAAGGAGAGGCTTCGTGGCAGGTTCGGGCGTGTTCAGCCGACGCAAGGAAGTGTTCTTACAGGGACCCGGCAGCCGGCTCCCTAATTCCCTTTCAACGCGTAGCCCGCATCAAAAGGCAGTTTGCCATCCACGCGGAGAACTTTCACCGAGCTGTTAATGGAATAAACGTCGAGAATGCCCACCGCGCCGGGCGTCGTTTCCACGACGTGCAGCAAATCCTCGTCGCTGCCCACGATCTTTACGATCAAGCGGGACTCGTTCACTTTCGCGATGGCCGCCTTGAGGTCGCCGCTGGCGTCACCGAAAAGTTTCTGCATCGCCACGCGCATCTCAGGTGCCTCGGGATTCTTGATGACCAGAGTGAAGCTCTTTCCGTCCGACCAGGTTTTCTGGGCGCCCTTGCAAAATTTCACCAGGTCGGCCAGTGGGACGTCCGAGAGCTTGCTCCCTGCGGAAATAACCACCGCCATGTTCTTGATCGTCGCAGCGCTCGCAACACCGAGCATCGCAGCAATACACAATAGGACCGTGATTTGCAGCCATTTTCCGCCGGCGTTCCGCTTCATAACTTTCATGCTCACTTTCAAATAGATTGCTTGCAGTATGTTCACTCGTCACGGTACGAAGCAAGTAGTGGCTTTTCGCCTTGTGCTCAACTGTGTGCATCCCCTCCTTTTTCCTCGATTCGCGCGCGCCTAAGATAACAGCGCGCCCCGGCCGTCGAATGCTCCCTGGTTGCGCACCAAGACGCCGGGATATTCCACTAGCCTATCTACAAACAAAAACGCGCGGCCACGGCCGACCCTCCTGCCGTAGCAACGCGTTTTTTCTCCGAAAAACTTCGTTAGGCCTTTTTCACCAGCCTCGTAATCCATACCAGAATTACAGCGCCAACAAACGCGACGATGATCGAGCCGATAATGCCTCCGCCTGGCCAAAAACCGAGCCTTCCGAACAGCCAGCCCCCGACGATGCCGCCAAGAATGCCGAGGATGATGTCGACCAGCACGCCATATCCTCCGCCCTTCATCACTTGCCCGGCGAGCCAGCCGGCGATAAGTCCAACCACAATCCAGT
>JBGQDD010000474.1:0-2970 GCA_041495665.1 Candidatus Acidiferrum sp. | reverse complement strand
GAAGAAAAACTTCCGGCTCCGGCTCTGTTGATTGTCGGCCGAGTGGCGTCACATGACGTTGCGGAACTCAGCGCGCAATTCTGGGGCACGCATCGAAGAGATCCGGCTTTACAAAATGCATCGGTAATCTAAATCGTCAGGAGCATACCAATGAGTGCGGAAGTAGAAGCAGGGAAGACGGGAAGCCGCTGGAAGTTGTCGCTGGATACCTGGGCCGTGCTGGTGGCTTTTCTTCTGGCGCTGCTGGTGCGCACGGGCGTCGTCAGACACGTCCCTTGGTGAAAATTCTCAGGAAGATGGAGAGATTGCAACATGGCTGATGCAATCACGGTTCCGCAAGTTCAGCCGGTCCAGCCGGCGCTGCGATTTCTGCGCGTCATTCCAGGCATTCTATTGCTCGCCGCCGTCGGCTACGCGGGCAAATTGCTGGAGCAGAACGTCGGCGCCTACGCCAAGGCCCATCAATGGACGTTTCCGAACATCGAATACGTCTTGTGGGCCATCGTCCTGGGCCTGGCGATCTCCAACACTGTAGGCGTTCCGGAAATTTTCCGGAGCGGCGTGGCTACCTATGAATTCTGGCTGAAGGCCGGAATCGTGCTGCTCGGCGCCCGCTTTCTGCTCGGCGACATCTTGAAGCTCGGCGGCGTCACCCTGGTTCTCGTGGCCATTGAAATCGTTGGTTCGCTCGCGTTCATGACCTTTCTCGGCCGCCTATTCAAGCTAAAGCCCAAACTAACGACGCTTCTTGCCGTTGGCTCGGCCGTCTGCGGCGTGAGCGCCATCATCGCCACCAAGGGCGCCATCGAAGCCGACGACGAAGATTCCTCGTTCTCCATCGCCGCAATTCTTGCGCTGGGCGCGCTCGCACTCTTCACTTTTCCGGTGATCGGACATTTTTTGCATTTGAGCGACAAGGCCTACGGACTCTGGGCCGGCCTCGGTGTGGACAACACCGCGGAGGCTACCGCTGCGGGAGCGCTGTACTCCGACGCCGCCGGAAAACTTGCGGTCCTCGTAAAGTCCACGCGCAACGCGATGATCGGATTCGTCGTGCTTGGGTATGCCATCTACTGGGCTAGCAAAGGACAGGCGCAGGCGGTGGGGAACAAGGCGGCCTTCTTGTGGCAGAAATTCCCGAAGTTTGTACTCGGCTTCCTGCTGATCTCGGTTCTTGCGACCTATCACTTCTTTAACAAGGATCAGGTCGGAGCGCTTGCCAATCTCTCTCGCTGGGCATTTCTGCTCACCTTCGCTGGCGTCGGGTTGCGCACCAACTTCAGCGATATGCGCAAGCAGGGCCTCCGCCCGTTTGCAGTCGGAGCCATCGGCGAAGTGGTGATCGCGGGCTTTACGCTCGGACTTGTTTACGGCGCGAGTAAAATCTTCGGCTGGTAGCGTGGTCTTTCGGCGTTGATTATATTCCGAGCACGGCGACCAATTCTTTCACCGAGGCCGCCGACTTTTGCAACGCGGCATTTTCATCCGCTGTCAGCTTGATTTGAATGATCTCTTCAACGCCCTTGGCGCCCAGCTTCACCGGCACGCCGACAAACAGTCCTTTGATTCCGTACTCTCCATCGAGATACACGGCGCAGGGCAGAATCTTCTTCTTGTCCTTCAGAATCGCTTCCACCATCTCGACCGCCGCTGCGGACGGCGCGTAGTAAGCCGAGCCGGTCTTGAGCAAATTCACGATCTCAGCGCCGCCTTTGCGCGTGCGCTCGACAATGGCGTCAATGCGCTCCTTCGGCAAAAGATCGGGGAGGGGAATTCCCGCCACCGTGGAATAGCGGGGCAGCGGTACCATGTCGTCTCCGTGACCGCCCAACACGAAGGAGTGCACGTTCTCCACGCTGACCTTGCATTCCATCGCCACGAATGCGCTCATGCGCGCGGAATCGAGCACGCCCGCCATCCCGAGCACGCGATTCTTCGGGAAGCCGCTGACCTTGAGTGCCGCCTGCGCCATGGCATCCAGCGGGTTCGTCACCACGATGAGGATGCAGTTCGGTGAATGCTTCACGATCTGCTCGACGACGGCTTTCACGACATCGTAGTTGGCTTTCAGCAAATCGTCTCGGCTCATCCCCGGCTTGCGCGGAAAGCCCGCAGTGATCACCACCACGTCGCTGTTCGCTGTCGCGGAATAATCGCCGGTCGCCGTGCAAACGCCGGTCGCACGCGAATCCGTCCGCGTGATGGGCCCAGACTCCACCATGTCCAGCGCCTTGCCAGCAGGGGGTCCGTCCAATATGTCGGTCAGCACCACGTCGGCCAGTTCCAAATCCACGATCCGTTGCGCCGTAGTCGATCCCACAAACCCGCCACCCACTACCGTCACCTTTTTTCTGCTCATGCCGCTCCTCGTCTCCAAGAAAAGTCTTCTGTGCGAATCCTCTGCGCTCTCTGTGTCTCTGCGTTAGAAGTTTCTTCCTAACTACCGAGCCACGGCAGCACCCTTCATATTCTCAATGATGGCCGACGCAAACACCGAAGTGCCCACTTTCGTCGCGCCTGGCATCAGCCGCTCTAGATCGTACGTTACACGCTTCTGCTGAATGGTGCGCGCGATGCCATCCTCGATCAAGGTGGCCGCTTCCTTCCACCCCAGGAACTCAAACATCATCGCACCCGAAAGCATCAGCGTACTGGGATTGATCACGTCTTTGTCCGCATACTTCGGTGCGGTGCCGTGCGTCGCTTCAAAAACGCCGAATCCGTCGCCAATATTCGATCCCGGCGCCATGCCCAAGCCGCCCACCTGAGCCGCACAGGCATCGGAAAGATAATCGCCGTTCAAATTGGAAGTCGCCAGCACGCTGTATTCATCCGGCCGCAACAGCACCTGCTGAAACACGGAGTCCGCGATGCGGTCATTGATCATCAACTTCTGTTTCCACTGTCCCTTGCCGTGCGTCGCGTAAATTGCGTCAAGCGTTTGCTTCACTTCGCCGTAAACCGTTTTCT
>JBGQDD010000473.1:0-2978 GCA_041495665.1 Candidatus Acidiferrum sp. | reverse complement strand
GTGCTGCTCAAAACGGAAAGTATAGCATTGCTCTTGCGTGCGAGCGCGAGTGGCGCGCCCGGAACGCGTGCTAGACTCGTGAGCATGAGCGCGAAAACTCCTCCTCCCAAGCCGGCAGACGCGGCGAATTCGGCCGCCGGCGGCTGCCTGTATCTGGTCGGTACGCCGATCGGCAATCTCGAGGACATCACGCTTCGGGCGGTGCGCATCCTGAAAGAAGTCGACCAAATCGCCTGCGAGGACACGCGCCATACCATGAAGCTCCTCACGCACTACGACATTCATAAGCCGCTGGTCAGTTACCACGAACACAACGAGTTGACCCGCGCGCCGGAACTGGTGGTCGCCTTGGAGCAAGGCGCGAAGATCGCGCTGGTGAGCGACGCGGGGATGCCGCTGGTGTCCGATCCTGGCCACCGCCTCGTTACGCTCTGCCTGCGACATCACATTCCCGTTGTTCCGATTCCCGGTCCATCCGCGCTGCTCGCTTCCCTTTCCGCCTCGGGCCTGCCCAACGAAGAATTTCTGTTCGTCGGGTTTTTGCCGGCGCGCAGCGGCGAACGGCGCCGCGCCCTCGAACGGCTGCGCATCGAGGATCGCACCATCATTCTTTACGAAGCTCCGCACCGAATCGCGGAGTGTGTTGCCGACGCGCGCGAGGTGCTGGGCAATCGCAGCGCCTGCATCGCGCGCGAAGTGACCAAGCTGCACGAAGAGTTCCGCCGCGGCAAACTCTCCGAACTCTCCACTTCTCTCGAGGAACGTCCCGCCCGCGGCGAAATCACGCTCTTGATCGGCGCCGAAGAAGCCGGTGACGTGCGGACGCACGCAAACTCGACGCAAAGCCTCGCCGACCGCGTCGAGGAACTCATTCGCCAGGCCAAGCTCGACCGCAAGGAAGCCCTGAAGCTTGCCGCCAAGGAGCGCGGCCTGACCCGCCGTGCGGCATACGATGAGATCGTGACCGCGCGCGCCGCTGAAGTTACCGAAAAGGAATGACTTGGAAGGCGCTCCTTCACCTCCGCTTTTCTAGCACCCGACATGCTCTCAGCGAGAATGACCGGCGAATGTGGAGTCGCGAATCCGCAAAGTGGCCGCACTCCTACTTGGTAGGATTTTCGGTTGGCGGTAGTTCGCGGGCGCGGGCCAGGAGTTTCTTGAGTTTGCCTTCGATGGAGGCGTCGCCGATGTGTTCCTCCTGGAGGACGCCGTCGGCGTCGACCGTGAAGGTGTGCGGAATGGCGTTCACGCCAAACATCTTTGCCACCGGCCCGTTGAAGGAGCCGTCGCGATATTGCGGCCAGGTCATTTCGTTCTTGGCGATGAACTCTTTCCACTTCTGTTCATCGGTATCAAGGCTCACGCTGAGGATGACCAGCGGCTCTGCCTGAAACTTTTTTGCGACTTTCTGAATATGCGGGAGAGCTTCGCGGCAGGGTGCGCACCAGGTGGCCCAAAAATCGAGCAGGACAACCTTTCCTTGCAAATCGTCCATGGAAATGCGACGTCCATCGACAGCGGTAATGGAGAAGGGCGGCACCATCCTGGCGCGTGCAAGCTCGGGACGGCCGATGTAACGAAGCGCGCGCTGGCGGTTGGGATCTTCCGCAGGATTGGCTTTCACGTACTGCTCAAATCTGGCTTTTGCTTCATCGTCGCGTTGCAGATGGGCAAGCGCCCGGCCATCCAGAAAGAGCGCGTCCGGGAAATTTGAAACGGCGGCAAGCGCTTTGGTGATCTCCTCGTGGGCGCGAGCGAAAAGTTCTTCCTTGCGCCGTTGCAGCCCCTCATCCATGAGAACAACCGCGAATTGATAGTGTGCCAGGGCCGTGTCTGTTGCGCCCTGGGCTTGCGCCACCATCTCCTCGGCGCCGAGTTCGGCGGTCTTCCATTCACCGAGTTCCCGTCCCAATTTGATCATCTGCTTCTGGCAGGCAAGGCAATGGCCGCCGTCCTGTTTGTCGGCCTTTTTGAAGTCGTCGAGGGCGAAATCCTTTCTGCGTTCGCGCAAGGATTTCTGGGCATTCTCAAACGTCTTGCGGGCCTTTTCATCGGCGGGCCCGTCCGTCTTTTCCTGGGCCAAGGCGGGCGTCAGGGCACATAGCAACGCCAGACTGATGCGTGCAAATCGCATAGAAAGCCTCCTGCCGATCCCTAACCGCGGTGCTCCACCAAATGGAAACGGGAGCTTATGGCCGAAAGTCCATTCTTGCATTGTTAATCCAGAGTAAAGATTGAAGTCATCTTGATGCGTGGCGGACTGATTTCACAATGGGAAATTGGGAACGGACGCCTAGGCCGGAAATTTTAAATTGTGGGCGTGTGGCAGGCGGGTGGGGGCAGGCGCGAAAAGGGAAACTAGAAATCAGAAAGTAGAAACTAGAAAGCAGAAACTAGAAATGGGAAACCGGAAACTAGAAATTAGAAATGAGAAATTAGAAATTTGGAAATGGAAAAGCGAAGAGAGGGCGGACTGAAGTCCGCCCCTAGACATAGTGGGCGGGGGGCTGCTGCAAGCGCGGACCGCCGGCGCGAAGACGGAGGAAGAGTCAAAAGCCGCACACGCCAAACCCGCGTATGGGCCAGCCGCCTCTGCTTTGGTTTTGAGAGGTGTCCCATTTCGGACAGATACTTAGACCCCTCCTTTGGTTAAATGGACATGGAATCTCAGAGCCTATGAAGTTTCACGTAGTGAATGCAAGGCACTTTCGTGCCATACAGGATGGCCATGAGTCAGAAAAACTTTCGAGTCGTACAGGCAGGCGAACGGACCAACACCGATGGGAAGCCCGTAAGCAACAAAGTACTGCTGGCAACGCCCGATAATGAATACCAGTTGATGCGTCCTGACTTGACGTACGTCGATCTGCCGGATGGTCTTAGCCTTCATGAGCCGACGCAAAACATCGAGTTCGTCTATTTTCCGAACCGAGGAATGGTTTCTCAGGTGGTAGTGACCAAAGACGGCCGAACCGTGG
>JBGQDD010000472.1:0-2978 GCA_041495665.1 Candidatus Acidiferrum sp. | reverse complement strand
TGAGGAACGATGCGGCCGAAGCCCATGGCGCCGATGCGGCGGTGGGCCGTCGTCAGCGGGATGATGGCGAGGGAGCGGACGTTATATTCGCGGAGGCGCTGCATGAAGTCGGGAAAGCGCGTCTCCTCTTCGGTGTCGCTGACGACAAAGGCCTGCTGCGTCTGCCAGACCCAGCCGGAGGGGTGGCCTTCGACGGGTGTCTCGGTGCCGGTGTGCTGTTCGCCGGGGATGCGCGTTTCAAGAACGTGGAGACGCATGACGTTTCGAGAAGCGTCGTGAAGAACGAGGGTGAGGAAATCGAAGTCGACTACGGAGTGCAGGCGCTCGGCAAGGTCGTGGAACAGCGCGGGGAGATCGCGCTGCTGGGCGATGGCCTCGCTGACTTCGAGCAAGGCTTCGAGCTGACGCCGGGAATGTTCAAGCGGGGAGGTGAACGCCACTTCCGGCGGGGAGATGACGGGATCCGCCATAGAAGTCAGGATAACACCGGGGTTGGCGGGGGCTCAACTTAAGGCGTGCGCACGCGAAGGGGGAGATTCCGCCAGTGCCACTGACGGAAGCATCAACGGGCTAGGTGGTGGGAAGCCGTGTTGTCAACAGTTAGGTCACCCTGACGGTTGCTTAGCTAGTCCAAGTTTCAATATGAAATTTTATGACCCACTTGCCTTCCTTGCGTTCAAGCAGATACAAGGCTCCACTACCAGCCAACCGACCCATCCCGCTTGACACTTCGAGAAGTGCGAGAGTCTTCTCGGAATTGACCCCACTCGAGAGAGCCAGACTATCGTAGCGTCCTTTCCATACATTTTGTGAAACTCACTCCAACCTGCTCGGAAAATCTGGTCGTGCTCAATCTTGGAAATGAAACGAAGATTCTTGATGTCTGCAAAGGGCTCGATCACGCAGGTGGTTCTGTTTTTCTTCTTAAAATCTTGCCGAATCTCGGGAGGAATCCCACGCCCTTTCACAGCTAGCTGCAGATTAAAGGTGTCTACATCCACATCTGTTGGCATAGTCTCGGTCACGACAACCGTTATGTCGTGCGGAAGCACATTCTCTTTAAGGTAGCTAGCAAAAACTTCAACCTCTTCTTTTTGAAGTGCGCAATGTGCCTTATAGGGGGCGAATTCGTTTGTAACTTGTCCCAATAGCGGCTCTTGAACAAGGACCACAATTGATATGAGCACCGTGCCGAGGAATGGTCGAATCTTCATGCACTTACTTTATCCCTTTCGGGCAGGAGCGCAACTTCTCGCCAGGCTAACGGGCAATGAATCCCCTTTTCAATAGCGACGCACTATTGCCGTGTACGGGCTTGCGAGGAATCCGTTCAAATCAAACTTATTGTGTCGTATGCAGGCGTGTGGCGGGCGCCGGTGGCGATGAGGTGCTGGATGGAGTCGACGGGCTGGATGCCGCCGCGGGCGCCGAGGGCGGTGCAGTTGAGGGTGGCGGCGGCGCAGGCGAAATCGAGCTGGCGTTGCAAGGGCCAGCCTTGCAAGAGGCCGTAGATAAAACCAGCGTGGAAAATGTCTCCGGCACCGGTGGTGTCAACCGGCTGCACGCGAAAAGCGGCTGCGTAGTGGAATTGCGTCCCGTCCCAAGCTAATACACCTTCTTCGCCGAGCGTTGCAGCGGCAAGGCGGCAGCCAAAGCGCTTCTTTAGCGCGGGCAGGGATTTTTTCAGATCGGGTTCTTCCATGAGCCGCCCCGGAATGTCCCTGCTGGTGATGAGGTAGTCGACGCTCTTCAAGAGCGCGTCCACGCCAGGGTAAAGCTCATCCACGTCGGCGATGACAGGAATGCCGGCGGCGCGCGCCCAGCCTGCGGCGGCAGCCGCGGCGGCGGTATCGTGCCCGTCGACGTGAAGAGCACGTGCGTTCACGATCCAGTCCTGTTGGAGTTCGTCTAGGCGCAGAGTCAGGCGGTCGTCGCGTTTCCAGAGAACGGTGCGTTCGCCTGAGTCATCGACGAGGATGAAAGCCTGCTGGCTGGGACATCCGCGAGCGGTGAAGAGATGCGCCTCGACGCCGAGGCGCGCAAATTCCGCGCGATGGAGATCGGCGGCGCTGTCGTCCCCGACCTTGCCGACGTAGCGCGTGCGCAAGCCCCACTGCTGGCAAGCGATCATGGCGGTGGCGACCTGGCCGCCGGGCAAGACTTTCGCGGAGCGAAATTCGACTTTGGAACCGCGCGCGGGATAGTGCGCGACGGGAATAAAAGTGTCGGTGGCGTTGAGCCCCACGCCGACGACGTCGAGCTTGGGTGAGTGCATCATGATTGTCCCGGCCACTCTAACAGGATGCTGAAAAACTTCCATGCGGATCATCCCGAAGAACTACCGGCGACCACGGATCATCTTCTGAGCAAAAAGCAGATCCCTCGCTTCGCCCGGGATGACAACGAAAAGACTTTTCTGCGTCCAGCTAAAGGAAGCGCGGAAGTTTTCAAAGGCTGGAGGGCCACTTCAGTTGAAACGCGTGGTGCGCCAGAGGGCGAGGCCACAAAAGACGAGGAACAAGAACAGGATCGCAGTCAAGAGCGCAGCTGGTCCCCAGTGCAAGGACATTTGCGGGACGCGAGCCATCGCGGCGAAGATCACGAAGACGCTTGTGGCTGCGATGACCAAAAGCCAGTCCAGCGCGCTGCGGGAAGGCTTTAGTTCGCCCGCGAGTTGGCGGCCGTCCATGCGGGCTTCGACGAAGTCAACGGAGACGCCGTAGCGGTCACTTTCGCGGATGGCGGCTTCCTTCCAGCGGGTCTGCTCCTGACCGGTCGCGGAAGAAAACGCGATGGCGCCTACTCCCAACATCATGAGGAGGGAGCCGCCGATGACTTCGAGGTAGATAGAAGAACTGCGGCCGTGCAACTCTCCGAAAACAAGAATGCCCCACAACAAGCCCCAGAGCTGATTGGAATTGGAAAGCGGGATGCCGCGGCTGATGCCCACATACTTTGCGGCGTACTGCTGGAAGAGG
>JBGQDD010000471.1:0-2993 GCA_041495665.1 Candidatus Acidiferrum sp. | reverse complement strand
GGCCTACCGCGGCACCGTGTCTCTCCCTTTCGAAATGGGAGAGCACAAGCGAGTGGCTGTGAAAGTGATTGACGACCGCGGGATCGAAAGCCTGAAGATTGTCGAGGTGAAGTGATGGCAACTGAGCCCTCGGCCCAGACTTCCACAATCGACCAGCTCATCATCAATTCCCCATACGAAGAACCCACGGAACACTGGCGATATCACCTGGAAACGCAGAAGTTCAGCCGCGAACAGGGACGACGCTCGGCGGGTTATGTCCGGGCGACGGAAAAGGCGAAGTCGTACAAGGACCCCGGCATCTTCGTGGAGCTACCACTGGTAAACCACATCCGTCCACGAGTGAAGGCGTGGCGAGAGGCGGGGTATGCGGGCGTTACAGGGATCACAAAGCGTTTGCTCGAGCATTGGCGCGATCCCGAGCAACGCGAATACCAGCGGCTGTTCTTCTGTCAGCTCGAGGCAATTGAAACGCTGATTTGGCTTACCGAAGCGCCTGCCTCCGAGCGTGTTGGAATCGAAATTCCCGGGGATGGCGGGCCGTTCGTCCGTATTTGCAGCAAGATGGCGACCGGATCGGGGAAGACGATAGTGATGGCCATGCTGATTGCATGGCAAGTCTTGAACAAGGTGACGTATCCGCAGGACAAACGATATAGCAAGAATATTTTCGTGGTGGCCCCGGGACTGACAGTAAAAAGCAGATTGCAAGTATTGAAGCCATCGAGCGCTGGAAACTACTACGACGAGTTCCGACTGATTCCGCCGGGGCTGGAGGACAAGCTGCGGCAAGGCAAGGTGCAAGTTCGCAATTGGCATGCACTTGGATGGGAGACCGAGGAGAAGATCGCAAAGAAAAAGGGAGTGGATAAGCGCGGGGCGCTGAGCGACGAGGCGTATGTGCGAGAGGTGCTGGAAGAAATGCCCACGGCCAAGAACATCGTGGTGATCAACGATGAAGCCCATCATGCGTGGCGCGTGCCGCCGAAATCGGCGATCAAGGGCGTCCCCAAAGAGGAGATCGAGAAGGCCACGAAGTGGATAGGCGGGCTCGACCGGATCCATAAGGGAAGAGGCATTGTTACTTGCTTCGATTTGACTGCGACGCCGTTCGCGCCGACCGGAAAGCAAAGCACGCAAGAAACACTGTTCGAGTGGATCGTGAGCGACTTCGGATTGAATGATGCAATCGAATCGGGGCTGGTGAAGACGCCACGAGTGGTGATCCGGGACGACGGGAAGCTGGGCAAGGACTACAAATCGCGGCTCTACCATATTTATGCGGACCCGGAAGTAAAGGACGATATCACTCGCAGGGCTGAAGAGCACGAACCACTGCCGGACCTGGTGGTGAACGGGTACTACTTGCTCGGGAAAGACTGGCTTGAAACGGCGGCGCGGTGGAAGAAGGAGAACGCTTCGACGCCGCCCGTGATGATCACCGTCGCCAATCGCGTGGAGACTGCCGCGCGCGTGAATTACGCACTGACACACGGAAAGATACGCATCGAGGAACTGAGCGTGGCGGACAGGATACTCCACATTGACTCTGGGGTCCTGGACGAAGCTGAAGAACGCGAGGAGGCACCGGAGATTGAGGCGGGTGGGAGTGAGGAAGAAAATGACGACGGCGAACCCGAGGAAGCACCGCGCAAGAAGCTCTCGAAGAAGGACCGGGCAGAGGTGCTGCGACAAATGGTGGACACAGTCGGCCAGGTGGGCAAGCCGGGAGAGAAGATTCAGGCGGTGATTTCGGTTGGAATGCTTTCGGAGGGCTGGGACGCAAAGACGGTGACACACATTATGGGTTTGAGGGCATTCACGTCGCAGCTTTTGTGTGAACAGGTGGTGGGACGTGGATTGCGGCGAACGTCGTACGAGTTGAAGGAAGGCAGCACGCTTTTCGAGCCGGAGTACGTAAACATCTTCGGTGTGCCTTTCACATTCCTGCCGCATGAAGGCAGCGAAGACGCGCCTCCTCCACCACCGGCGAAGGCGAAATTCAAAATTGAGCCGGTGCCGGAAAAGAAGGAGTTCGAGATTTCGTGGCCGAACGTGATTCGGATCGAGCATGAATACCGGCCGCAACTGAGTCTCGATCTTGCGAAGATGAAGCCGCTGGCGCTGGATGCGCTCGAAACGGCAACGCTCGCAGAACTGGCTCCGATGATTGAAGGTAAGCCGCACGAGCGCGAGCGGGCGGAAATAACGCTGCAGGAGCTGGCGCAAAAATTCCGCATGCAGAAGATTATTTTCGAGACGGCGCGCGATATTTACGACCAGATGAAGCCTACTTGGAAAGGAAACCGCGAGTCTCTGCTGGCGCAAGTGATCCGGCTGGCGGAGCAATACATTACGAGCGGACGGATTGTGATATCGCCGCCCTTGTTCAATGATGACGACTTGCGGCGCAGAATTGTGCTGACGCTCAATATGAACAAGATCGTGCAGCACATATGGGAGGCCATCCGCTGGGAAAACGCGTTGACGCTGGCGCCCATATTCGATGCAGAGAGACCGATCCGCTCGACCGGAGACATGCTGCCTTGGTTTACCGGGAAACCATGCGAGGCGGCGAAGCGGTCGCATATCAGTCTGTGCGTGTACGACTCCAGGTGGGAAGCGAACGAAGCGTTTGAGCTAGACCGGAATCCGATCGTTGACGCATGGGTGAAAAACGATCACCTGGGGTTCGAAATCCTCTACACCTCTAAAGGAATCGTACACAAGTACCGGCCAGATTATCTGGTGCGCTTGAAGAGCGGGAAGATACTGGTTCTGGAGGTGAAGGGGCTGGACTCGCTCGAGAACAAGACGAAGCGCGAGTTTTTGGCCGAGTGGGTGAAGGCCGTGAACATGCACGGCGGATTTGGGCAGTGGGCTTCCGATGTTTCACACCATCCGAAGGATGTAGCTGGTATTTTGCAGACGCACGGTTAGTGCGCACCTCAAAAGTCGCACGTCGAGTCAAACCGCGGAATTTTTCAGGACGC
>JBGQDD010000470.1:0-2999 GCA_041495665.1 Candidatus Acidiferrum sp. | reverse complement strand
GCACGGCTGCCGTCGTGCTCGGCGCGATCCTCGCCGCCGCTCGCGCTTCGGGCTGTTCGCTCCGCGACCAAGAGATTGTGTTTCTTGGGGCCGGGGCGGCCAGCACGGGCGTCGCCGATTACCTGCGCGCAGCGCTCATCGCGGAAGGACTTTCAGAAGCAGAAGCCCGCGGCCGCGTGTGGATGGTGAATAGGGGCGGTCTTCTGCATGATGGACGCGCGGATCTGACGCCCGAACAGCGCATCTACGCCCAGCCCTTGAGCCGCGTGGCCGATTGGCCTCGCGGCAGTGACGACAAGATCAGACTCTCCGACGTGATCAAGCATGTCCGGGCAACCGTACTCATTGGTTTGTCCACGCTACCTCTTGCTTTTACCGAGCCGATCGTGCGCGAGATGGCCAGTAAAATCGAACGGCCGATCATTTTGCCGCTTTCCAATCCAACCGACCGCTCCGAAGCCCGCCCGGAAGACTTACTTCGTTGGACGGAGGGCCGCGCCCTCGTCGCGACGGGCTCACCTTACGCACCCGTTAGATTCGGAGATCGAACGATCCCCATTTCGCAATGCAACAATGTGTACATCTTTCCAGCCGTGGGGCTCGCGGTGATCGCATCGCGCCCCTTCGCGGACTCCGCCGGGACGCGGCGCATCACGGACGGAATGATGCTCGCCGCCGCCCGCGCACTCGCGGAGCATTCTCCGGCGCTGCAGGATCCCTCGGCTCCCCTTTTGCCCACGCTGAAAAACATCCGCAACGTCGCCGTTGAAATTGCCTCTGCCGTGGCCCGGGAAGCGGAGCGCTCTGGGCTCGCCCCTCGCTCTGATTCTTCGTCTTCCGACTCGCTCCGTTCACGTATTCTCGCCTCTCAATGGTTTCCGGCTTACCCTACTTACCTTCCGGCCTTCGGATAGTTGGAGAGATTCGCATTTGCCGTTGTCCGAATACTTCCAAGCAAGCTCTTTCCACCAGGGGGTGCATCTATGCTGGCTCAACCAGATCTTCAAAAAAAATCTGCCTTCAAGAATCCCTTTCTCTATTCCTGGGCCGCACTCGTCATCGCCGCGCTCGTCGTCAGCTGGATTCTTGCCGCACGCTGGCTGGAAAACCGCGGCATTGAAAAGCACGCTAAAGAAGAGAGAACCCAGAAACAACAGGAGCAGGATCGCATCGCACTTGAACAACTCGGCGGAAAGGAGCTCGCCATCCAAAACTTCTACGCCGTCCCAGGCTTCATTCGCCGCGGCGAAACCGTCCAGTTGTGCTACGGCGTGGCCAACGCCAAGACCGTCAAGCTCGAGCCTCAGTCTAATCCCGTCTGGCCCTCTTATTCTCGCTGCGTTGATGTAACTCCCACTAAATCAACAACCTACACGTTGACCATCGCCGACGCCGCTGGCAACACCCGCACCCAGAGCCTGGACGTAAAGGTCCGCTAACTGCCGGCAATGCCCCTTCGCGCCGATTCTTGCGCTTCCCCTTGTGACTTCAATTCCCTCGCATCTATAATGTCTCCTTACGCGGGGTCCGGGAGACCATCCGTTGCTCCCAGACTCCGCCGAATTTTTTAGCGAGCGCACAACCGACTACCATGTCCGATCCACTAGCCAAGATTAAGAAAAAGCTCCAGGACGAAATCGCTCAGCTCTCCCACGAGCTCAACGTCGAGCTTCCCAAGGAGATTGCTGTCGCCCGCGCCCACGGCGACCTTTCCGAAAACGCCGAATACAAATACGCCAAGGAGCGCCAGGGCTACGTCAATCTCAAGATCACCCATCTCAAGAAGCGCATGGGCGATCTCAGCATGCTGAACCTTACCAACCTTCCCAAGGACCGCTCCGGCTACGGCTCGCGTCTCACCGTTCTGGATCTGCAGCGCGACGCAAGAATCGAATACACTCTCGTGAGCACCGAGGAAGCCGACGTCGAGAAGGGGCTCATCTCCACTACGTCCCCGATCGGCAAGGCCCTCCTCAACCGCAAGGTCGGCGACGAAATCGAAGTGGTCACACCCGCCGGCAAAAAAGAATTTGAACTCGTCGGCCTCGTCACCATCCACGACGGCGAGTAACCATATTGCTGTTCCGGGCGTCCTATCCCTTATATCCTGTGGGCCGCCTGTGAGGACTTATGAATTGGGGAACAGGCCCGGCGCTCGGGCTACTAACCGTTTTCGGCTACCTCTTATTCATGGCCGGAGCCGCGCTCGTGTGGCGCCACCGTGACGATTTCTCCGTGTGGTTCCAGGATGAGCTTTCCGTTTTCCGCCGCAATTTTTCCCGCTATACCCCGGCCGGCCCGTTCTACGCCATCCGCGAAGAATCCCGCTTCAAAGCCATTCCGGCTTCCTTTGTCCACTCGCTGACCCGCTTTCCGCGCAACTGCATCAATGGCGGCCCAATACTTCTTATGATCGGCCTGCTTCTCTTCGTCCTCGATTTCTTTGTTTGAAGCTTTTTCCGTCTCTGTGAACGGCGCCTGCCCCGACCCGGTCGGGGCGCTCTCTGTGTCCTCTGCGCTAAATCTTTTTTTCTTGTTTCTTTACCTCGTCATTTCTTTACTTCTTCCGTTCCTTAATTCCGTCCGCTCCTGGACAAACCGCCAACCCTTTGCCATCCTCATCTCGATGAAACCATCTCTCATCGTTCACGGCGGCGCGTGGGACATTCCTGACGAAGCCGTTGACGCCTGCAAGTCCGGCTGCCATCGCGCTCTAACCGTCGGCTGGTCCATCCTCTCTCGCGGCGGCTCCGCTCTGGACGCCATCGAGGCCGCCATCATCGTCCTCGAGGACGACCCCGTCTTCGACGCCGGTTACGGCTCGCACCTCAATCTCGACGGCCACGTCGAATGCGACGCCATCATCATGAACGGCGCCACGCTTCGCGCCGGCGCCGCCGCCACTTTGCAGCGCATCAAAAACCCAATCCAGCTCGCCCGCAAAATCCTCGAGAATTGCCCGCACATGATGCTCGTCTCTGAAGGCGCCGAGCGCTTCG
>JBGQDD010000469.1:0-3008 GCA_041495665.1 Candidatus Acidiferrum sp. | reverse complement strand
CTTTTGTGAAACGCTTCAGCAACAGCCAAGCCGATCACGCCGAGCCCTACGATGCCGACGATAAGGCCTTCGAGGCCCGCAAGATGGTCAGAAATCATGCGCGCGCGAAATTCGCGGTAGTTGCCGGCGCGGATTTCTGCATCGGCCCATGCGAAGCGGCGCAGAAGATTGGATGCGGTTGTGACCACGTACTCTGCGACGGCGGTGTTGCTCCCGCCGGGAACATTGGCTACGGAAATGTTGAGCCGCTTTAGGGTGGGCAAATCGAGGCGGTCCAAGCCTGCGCCGGTGACCTGGACAAATTTGATGGAGCTGTTTTCGAACAGCGCTGGAGGAAGTTTGGGGCCAACGGCAGGAATCACAAGGGCGCGCGCTTGCTTCATCAGCGCCGGAACATCGGAGTCTTCGGGAGCGCGATAGACGACCTTGAGAGCGGCGGGCGGCAACGCGCAAGCGCGCTGAAAATCGACTTCGGGGCGCAAGCAGAGCACATCGAGGTTCATGGCCGATGAGAAGTCCGGGAAGAAACGCCGGGCTCTACGGTACCTTTGGTGATATCGGCGACGGGGAAAAAACACAAGAGAAAGAGTGGTTCGTTTCCCGTGTTGCGCGTGACGTGCTTCTCGCCGGGAGGGATCAGGAGAGTATCGCCCGGCTGGAGCGGGTATTCGCCACTTTCGGCGAAAGTAGTGCCTTTGCCGGACAAGACATAGATGCATTCTTCGTGGTTGGAATGCTGATGCGGGCCGCGGAGCGATTCACCCGGCTGGGGCACCGGAATTTCCGCGAGCCGCAGCGTGACACCGAGCGCGCCCTTTTCACCAGAGACGATCTCCAGAGCTTTGCGACCGGGAAGTCCAAGTTGCTTGGCTTCCGCCTGTGTGAAAATGCGCGCCATCAGCGTACCTTGCTCAATTGCGTGATTTCCGCAACTCCGCCTTGTATCTTGTCGAGTTCTCTGAAGATTTCCATGGACTGTTTAGCGATCGCGTCTGCAACATCATTCAGCATGCGGCGGGCTTTTTCCACCGTGGCGTGCTGCGGACTGCCGTACCAGCCGGTTGGCGCAATGGAACGCACGTCGGACAAGACCGGTTGATAACTGCGAGTGCGGCGGAGGGCATCAATCTTGTGCCCGTGCGCGTGGTCCGAAGAATAATCGATGCGATCCAAGTGCACCAAATCAGGGCGGTAGGCAAGGACGGCGAGGGCTTCGATTTCGCCGCCGTGGGTAAGCCCGCCGCATTCCTTGCCGAACATGTCTTCGGCGACGAAGCAGGCCTGCACGGTGAGGACGGTCATACCGTGTTCGCGATGGAGCAAGTCCGCCGCGACGCCGAGGGGCGGGATATTGAGCTCGTGCCAATTCAGGATGAGAAGATATTTGGCGCCGTGCTGCGCGGTGGAGGCACAGGTTTCCGTGACCACGCGCATGTAGGTGTCAGGAGTGAGGGTGATCGTGCCTTCGAAGGGCATGTGCAAAGGCGTCACGCCGAGCGGGCCTCCCGGCAAGACGAGCCCGTCCATGCGCTCGGCGACGGCATGGGCGATTACGTTTGAAGCAAAAATATCGGTGCCGGTGGGGAGATGCGGCCCGTGCTGCTCGACGCTGCCCTGCGGCAGAATGACAAGCGGGTTCTTCTTCAACTGCGCGGCGATTTCCGGCTGCGTCAAGTCGATGAAATAGCGGCTAGGCAACATCGTGGATCCTCTCGGCAACTCGCGCCTGCGCGTCGCTGACGATATCTGCGATACGGGTGTACTGCCCGTTCTTTTCGATGGAGCGGAGGGCGGCATAGACGATGGCCACGGCGAAATTGCCGTTGGAGGCGCTCAACTCGCCGGGCTTTCCCGTCCTGCAGCTATCGGCGAACATTTCGAGCTCCGTGCGGAACATGTCGCTTTCCGGAACTTTCAGATCTTCGCGACTGGCGTAGCCATCCTTGCCGCGCTGGATGTAAAGGGTCGATTTTTTATGCAGCTGGTCCGGGGTATCCCAAGTGTTGAAATCGATTTCATAATGCATCAAACCCTTGGAGCCAAAGACGCGGACAGCAAAGACCCCGGGTGAAGTCCAGCAGGAGCCGACGTATCCGATTTTGCCGTCGGCAAATTTCAGCAAGGTCATCGACTGATCGTCCACTTCAGCGCCCACGGGGGAAAGTTTGGAAGCCATGGCGCTGGCCTCGACGATTTCGCCGCCAAGATAATGGAGCACGTCGAACTGATGGATCGCCAGTTGAGACAACGGCCACCCAGGCGCCTTGTCCTTGTACCAGCGCCAGGTCTTGGGAGTCAATTCGAGCGCGCGTTCGTTGGAAAAGTTCGCTTCGATGAAGGCCACACGGCCAAGCTCACCACTGTCGATAGCTTCACGAATTTTCCGGATTCCGGCCATCAACCGCGCGCTGTGGCCCACGGTAACGGTGATCCCGTATTTTCCTTCCAACGCCGCGATTTCGAGTCCTTCATCGAGCGTGCTGGCGATCGGCTTCTCGGTATAGACGTGTTTCCGCGCCTTAGCGACTTCGGTAGCAACGGGCAGGTGCTGCTCGTTGGGAACGGTGAGAATCACACCTTCGATTTCAGAATTCGACAGCATCGTCCGCATATCCGGGACGGCAGGTACTCCGAGCTCACGCTCGAATGCCAGGCGTTTTTCTTCCGAGCGGCTGTATCCCGCAACGATTTTGATCTTTTCTGACTTCGCGGCAGCGCGGGTCAATACCTTGGCCCAGCGGCCGAGGCCGACGATGCCGAGTTTAGCGGGATTTGCGGTCATGCCACCCTCTTCCGTGGAAGTGTATCGCTAACATATTTGTAAAAAGCAGTTGAAAGAGCTCGAATCTCATAGTACAGTATTACGAGATGATGCAACAGTCAAGCCAATTGCCTATGCCCTCGGCCGCGCTTCCCATGATTCCCAAGTCGGCTGCTCCCTTGCGCCGCCAAGTTCTCGACGAACTACGGCAATCGATCATCGCGGGTCGACTGCCTCCCGGCATCCG
>JBGQDD010000468.1:0-3011 GCA_041495665.1 Candidatus Acidiferrum sp. | reverse complement strand
GTTTCCGCAGCAAGCCGATCAACTGAGCAGGATGCAGAGCGGCCAATTGCCGGACGGCTGGGACAAGGATTTGCCGAGCTTTCCTGCCGATCCTAAGGGCATGGCGACGCGCGAATCCTCGGGAAAAACCTTGAACGCCCTGGCGAAGAATATTCCCTGGCTGGTTGGCGGATCGGCGGACCTGGCCAAATCCAACAAGACGAATCTGACCTTCGACGGCGCGGGCGATTTCTATCCGAATCAGTATCGCGGGCGCAACATCCACTTCGGCGTGCGGGAACACGCCATGGGCGCGATCGTGAATGGCATGACGCTGTCGAAACTCCGCGCGTTCAGCGCAACATTTTTCAATTTCAGCGACTATATGCGGCCGAGCATGCGCCTCGGCGCGCTGATGGAAATCCCCGCGATGTACATTTTCACGCACGACTCGATCGGCGTGGGGGAAGATGGACCGACGCACCAGCCCATCGAGCAACTGGCGTCCTTGCGCGCGATGCCCAACATGTTGGTTCTGCGGCCAGGCGATGCCAATGAAGTGGTGGAAGCCTACAAAGTGATGCTGCAACATACCCATGGGCCCTCTAGCTTGGTTCTGACGCGCCAGGCCATGCCCACGTTCGATCGTACGAAATGTGCTCCCGCCGCAGGCGTTGCGAAGGGTGCGTACATTCTTACCGATGCTCCGGGCGGGAAACCCGATGTGATTCTCATGGGCAGCGGCAGCGAAGTATCTCTTTGCATGGAAGCAGGCGAAAAATTGCATGCGGCCGGCATCAAGGCGCGAGTCGTCAGCATGCCGTCATGGGAACTCTTCGAATGCCAGGACGCGGCCTATAAGGAGAGTGTCCTCCCCGCGAGTGTGAGCGCCCGGGTTTCCGTGGAGATGGCTTCCACGTTTGGCTGGGAGCGCTACGTCGGCCTCAAGGGCAAGATGATTGGAATGCGCAGCTTCGGCGCATCGGCGCCGCTGAAGGACCTGTTGAAGAAATTCGGAATCGAAGTGGACAAGGTCGTGGCGGCGGCGAGGGAAGTCCACGGAAAGTGAGCCGGTAATGAAAATTGTGATTGGCTCGGACCACGCCGGGTTTCAGTTGAAGACAGCCATGGGCGATTTGCTGCGCTCCCTGGGACACGATGTCCTGGATGTCGGCGCATTCAATGAAAATCCTTCCGACTATCCGGACTTTGCTGAAGCCATGGGCCGCGCGGTGCTGGACCGCAAGGCCGAACGCGGCGTTCTCATCTGCGGCAGCGGCGTGGGTGCGAGCGTGGCGGCAAATAAGCTGCCGGGGATTCGCGCAGCGGTCTGCCACGATTCCTATTCCGCGCATCAGGGCGTGGAGCACGACGACATGAACGTGCTCGTGCTCGGTTCGCGCATCATCGGCTCGAAGCTCGCTGAGGATTTGGTGAAGGCCTTCCTGGGCGCAAAGTTTACGAACGAAGAGCGGCACGTGCGGCGGCTCAACAAAGTAAAGGCGCTGGAAGCAAAGTTCGCGGCTAGATTGAGATCCTAAGAGAAGTTAATAAGGCTCGTGGTAGGAGCGCCCCACACGCTCCCTGGCGTACAATCGAGTTTCGAAGCTTTTTCGTTGTGAAGGAGAACCAGTATGACGACTACGACGACGATCCCGAGCGTAGGCACCGGCCAGGGAACCAATCCACTGAAAGCGCTGCTCACCTACGGACAATCTCCCTGGATGGACTACATTCGCAGAGACCTGCTCACCAGCGGCGAATTGAAAAAATATATTGATAATGACGGCCTCCGCGGTATGACTTCTAACCCTGCGATCTTCGAGAAGGCCATCACCGGAAGCAATCTTTACAGCGATGTCCTCACGTCGCCGGACGCGAAGAAACTGGATGCCAATGGCGTCTTCGAACAAATCGCGATTCGCGACGTGCAAGACGCATGCGACATCTTCAAGCCGGTCTATACGGACTCGAATCGGCGCGATGGTTACGTCAGCCTGGAAGTTTCGCCGTTTCTTGGCTTCGATACCCAGGCCTCGCTCGAGGAAGCCCGCCGCCTGTGGAAGGCCGTGGATCGTCCGAACGTCATGATCAAGATCCCCGGCACGCCCGAAGGCCTCCCTGCCATACGCCAGGCTCTCGCAGAAGGCATCAACATCAATATCACGCTGCTTTTCGCCCAGTCCGCCTATGAACAAGTCGCCGAAGCGTTCCTCGCCGCGCTCGAAGCTCGCGCCGCCAAGGGCCAGGACATCAGCCACATTGCCAGCGTCGCCAGTTTCTTCGTCAGCCGCATCGACTCGCTCGTTGACAGCAAAATCGATGAAAAACTCAAGGCTGGCGCGGACGCCGGCCAAACCGCTTTACTCGAAGGCATTCGAGGCAAGATTGCCATTGCCAATGCCCGGCTCACTTACAAGAAGTATCAGGAACTTTTCGGCGGCCCGCGTTGGAAGGCCCTGGCGTCCAAGGGTGCGCAGACCCAGCGTCTGCTCTGGGCCAGCACCAGCACCAAGAATCCGAAGTATCGCGATGTGATCTACGTCGAAGAACTTATCGGCGCGGACACTGTCGACACCATTCCTCCGGCAACCCTTGATGCCTTCCGCGATCACGGCAAGCTGCGCCCCAGTCTTACCGAAAACGTCGACGGAGCCGCCAAGACCATGGCCGATCTCGGGAAGGCCGGGATATCGATGAAGGAAGTGACCGACAAGCTTTTGGTGGACGGCGTGAAACTCTTTGCTGATGCCTTCACTACGCTGTTGGCCGCGACGGGAAAAAGCGCAGGAGTGCGCGCGTGAGTGTCAACAAACAAACCTACAAATTGCCGAATCAGCTTGCGAGCGCGGTGGCCGCGTCCCTCGATGACTGGAAAAAAAACAACAAGGTCGCGCGCCTCTGGCAGAAGGATGCTTCGCTCTGGAGTGGGACGGACGAGAGTAATTGGCTCGGCTGGCTGACCATCACCGAAGAACAGCTCGCCCACCTTGACGCTCTGAAGCAAATTGCCGGGGACGTGAAGAAGGCGC
>JBGQDD010000467.1:0-3013 GCA_041495665.1 Candidatus Acidiferrum sp. | reverse complement strand
GACCGCTCAGATACAGCCAGACCTGACGCAACCCAAACAGATCGAAATGGTTGATGAGAAACGTTGCGATCAGTACGGTCAGCCAGCCGGAAGCATAGAGGGCTTGCAGCGCCAACCGTCCGTAGGCGTACTCCACATTCCAGATTACGCCGCCCATGGGCTGCCATTTCCAGAACAACAGGAGCAACGCCAAACTGGAAAATAGTACATACGTGCTGCGCTCAACGGGCACGGGCACGATCCGGGTCCAAGCGGTCTTGAACCATTGCCGGGCCATCACGCTGTGCTGAAGTGCGAATGCCGCAAGCAATGCGGAATTGATTACCAGCGCAGGGGCAAGAGGCAATTGCGGCCCGGAGTCGATGGACTTCGGAACCACGAAATTCCCGATAAAACCAATTGCGTACAAGAAACTTGCGAAAAAAACCAAATAGCAAACGACACCATACGAAAACGCTGTGATTCGGCTCAACATGTTGATTCCTTCTCCTTCGGGTGGCCTGCGGGCTACGATATTGGCAACAAGGCAGAGCGGCTCCCCACGCTGCCTATTAACTCTCCGAAGGGCCGACTGCGTCCTCTGGGGGAACTGATTTTTTTCTGTTATTTTTCTGACGCCGTGATCTCAGAGCGTAGATTTGGTGCTGGCAACGGATAAGCGTTGTATCAAGGCTTGGAAGCGGGGATGGTCATGCAGAGAAGCTAAATCCGGATCGTTTTCGAGCCACTCCTTGTGGCCATATCCGTTGCGGACCGCTTTTTCAATCAGGTCGAGGGCTTGGTCTTTTTCTCCCAAAAGGGAGTACGTACACGCCGCATTGTAGAGGATGGTGGTCTCCTCGGGGTCGATCGCCAGGGCGCGGCCTAACCACTCCAGGCAGCGATCGCGGTCGCCGTGCAGCAATAAAGCGGTAGCCCCTAGATAGAGAGCGCGCGCATCCTCGGGATAGAGTTCGACGTGGCGCTCCATGACACGCAAGGCGTCCTCGTTCGCTTTGTGCGCCTCTACCTGGCGATCCAGAGAGCGCAAGCACATTCCGAGATGCGAAAGCGCCTGATAATCGGCGGGATTCAATCCGCTGGCCTTCTCGAACCAGTCAACCGCCTCCTTCATATTCCCCTGCGCAAAAAGGGACCGCGCATACAGGTAGCAAGGGTCGAAGAGCTCCGGACTTAGCAGCATTGCCGCCTTGAATTCCTTGTCAGCCTCCTGATAATTCTTGCGCAGGGATTCCGCCAACCCGCGCGAGGTATGGGCTTCCGCCGATTCTGGGTCCAACTCGACCGCGCGGCGGCTAGCTGTCGCAGCCTCTCTTAGATTGTTTTCGGTCGCTTCAAAATACATATACAGAAACGAGGAACAGTCCGCGACCCCGGCGAAGGCGGCCGCATAGCTGGGGTCGATAACGATGGCGCGGGCAAACATCTGTCGCGCAAATTCTAGGCCCTGGCGCCGAAACTGATAAACAACCTGGCGTCCGCGAAGATAGTAATCGTATGCCTGCACGTCGCGTGTGGGGACCTTTTCAATTTCGCGCCTTTCCTTGTCGCTGAGCATCACGCGCAGGGCACGGGCGATGTTTTGCGCTATTTCATCCTGGATGGTGAAGACGTCCTCGAGTTGCCGGTCGTATCGCTCCGCCCACACAGAGTGACCAGTGCGGGTTTCGGCGAGCCGGGCGGTGATGCGAAGACGGCTGCCCGCTCGACGGACACTCCCTTCGAGCACGAACGCGGCACGTAACTGCTGGCCAACCTGTATGACCGGCAGCGGTTTGTCCCGGAAGACAAGCACCGCCGAGCGCGGGAAAAGGCGGAGATCCTTGATCTTGGCGAGTTCCGTGATGACGTCTTCTGTCATACCGTCGCGAAAGTACTCGTCCTCCTTGTCCCCGCTCAGGTTCTCGAAGTAGAGCACCGCTACAGATTTTTCCGGCTCAAACTCCGGAACTGCGTCGCCGCTCGTAGGTGGCGCGGACTGTGGCGAGGATATTTGCGCGACCTGTGCGACAAAGCGGTACCCCACACGGGGCACGGTTTCGATGTAGGACTGGCCATTTGCATCCTCCCCGAGTGCCTTGCGCAAAATCGAGACATTGGCATTGATGTTGTTTTCTTCGACCATGGCATCGGGCCACACCTGCCGTAGCAGCGCTTCTTTAGTCACCAAGCGCCCGGCGTTCTCCACCAGCATACGAAGTGTTTCGAACGACTTAAGCCGCAGGGGCACTTGAACGCCATCCCGGAGCAGCCTGCGCTCCGGAGCATCCAACTGGAAAGGTCCAAATTGATAGACGCCGGTGAGGTTTGGCATACAGAGTATCGGCCGGGGTTCATTGCCAACCACCAGCCTACCGGTTCCGCCGCCTACAATCACCATGTGTTTGGAACTCACAACGCCTCCTCGACTGACTTCTAGTTGTTCAAGCGCTCGTGGTCGGAATTCCACTCACCCGTCGTTAAAATCGGGAAGCCCCCGGTCCTGTCGCGGGACCGCGCGGACGAGCGTTTCGCGCATTCTGATTGCCACATGCAGGCCCGAAAGCAGAGTTAGCGCCGCTACAACTTGAATTGCGGCCCGCATCCCCAGCAGATCAGCGATGATGCCCGAGATCAGTGCGCCGACTGCGTATCCGAGGTCTCGCCAAAACCTATAAACTCCCATGGTGCTCGCGCGCCATTCAGGATGCGCAACATCGCTGATAGCAGCCAGCAGCGTTGGGTAAACCATCGCCGTACCGACCCCTTGCAACAGAGCCGCTACGATCCAAGCTGGGTACTTCGGAACTGCGACGGTAAGCCAGATCGCACCGGCTTGCACGATCATCCCGCCCGCGATCAGCCACTTCCGTCCCCAGCGATCGCTCAGCGGTCCGGTAAACACCTGCAGCATTCCCCATGAGGCGGGATAGATGGCTTTGATCGTGCCGATGGCTGCAACACCCAGACCGAGGCTGGCAAAGAACAGAGGATAGATACCCCAGGACATGCCGTCGTTTAGGTTATTGACCAG
>JBGQDD010000466.1:0-3042 GCA_041495665.1 Candidatus Acidiferrum sp. | reverse complement strand
GAAGAACAGTGCAGAGCGCAGTCCAAGTTGGTGGACGAGAAGAGAATCAATTTATTGAGGGAGTTCAGCCTTTGTGACAGACGGGGCACTGCTTGGCATCAAACCTGTCGGGAGTGACACGGAACATATTATTGCACTGGATGCAGACGCGGTGGATGACAGGACTTACGACGGCGCCGGGCTGGGTGGGTTTGGCCAAGCCGCTTGAAGGAGGGGCGACGATTTTCTCAGAGGTGCTCTCGGCAGACATGGACGAATTCTAGCACGTCGGGGTTTCGCGTCCATAGGGAGTCTACGGCATCCCAAGGGTGTACCGAGCGCATCCCTTAGAGGCGGGAGTTGTTCGATTCTGAAGATCGGTCAAGCACGAACGGGATGAGCAACGAATATGGAGAAAGCCGCGCTGCTCTTGCTAGAATGAAGTGCCTTGACGCTTATCTGAGAGGGGTCAAGCAAGCCACGGACAAGTAGGAGAAACGCTGCGCCTGAGGGATGGGTCCTCGCGACTTGCGGAGTGCGGGACAGCGCAGAATAGGAAACTATGGATCGCAGGCTGCGAAACCGAATTTTGCTCTACCTGGCGCTGGCGGGAGTGTTGGCGTACGTCCTGATCGAATTCAGCGGACGAAAGCCGATACCGACGGTTTCGGTGGTGACGCCGATGCGGGAAAACCTGGTCTCGTCCATCAGCAGCAATGGGAAGGTAGAGCCTATCGCGCCTTACGTGATGCGAGCGCAACTGGATACGTTTGTGGAAAAAGTGCGCGCGACAGAGGGACAGACGGTCAGGAAAGGGCAAGTGATTCTGGAATTGGATGTAAAGGATGCGGCAGCAAAGCTCTCCGAGGCGAAAAGCAAGCTCCTGCGGGCACAGGACGATTTGCGGGCCGCCAAGGCGGGCGGCAGAGCGGACGATGCGGCGAGAGTTACGGGCGACCTGGCAAAGATGCAAGCGGAGCGCGAACGGCTGCAAAAGAATCATGAGGTGCTGCAGCGGCTGATCAAGCAGCAAGCCGCGACGCAGGAAGAGTTTGCGGCGAACGACCTGGCCTTAACGAAAGCGCAAGCGGAAGTGACGCGGCTGGCGGCGGCGAAACAGGAGTTTGAGCGGAGCGTGAAACTGGACACGGACCAGGCCGCGCTGCACGTGCAGCAGATCCAAAACGAAGCAGCGGCGCTGGATGAAAAGGTGCGGCAAGGACGAATCACCGCGCCGGCGGATGGAACGCTGTACTCCCTGCCGGTGAAAGCCGGTGACTACGTGAAGCGGGGAGATCTTCTGGCGGAAATGGCGGACCTGCACAAGGTTCGCGTGCGCGCGTTCATCGATGAGCCGGAGCTAGGCGCGCTGGAAGAGAATCAGCCGGTGAAGATTACCTGGGACGCGTTGCCAAGCAAGATGTGGGTGGGGAAGACCGAGATCATTCCGAAGCAGGTGGTGCCGCACGGAGCGCGAAGCGTGGGTGAGTTACTTTGCGCGGTGAACAACGACAAGCTGGAGCTGCTGCCGAATATCAACGTGAACGTGCGCATCAATTCGCGGGAACGCATCGGCGTTTTATCCGTGCCGCGGGGCGCGGTGGCCGCCGAAGGTGGCAGGCGGTATGTGTTTGTGGTGAGAAAGAACCAACTGGGCGTGGGCAAATTCACGCTGGAAAAGCGGGAGATTCACGTGGGCATAGCGGACGCCACCAACTACGAAGTGGTGAGCGGCCTCCAAGAGGGAGATCTGGTGGCCCTTCCGGGGGATGTCGATTTGCGCGATGGGATGACCGTTACCGTCATTACGACCGAAGTTTCCAATTCCCCGGAACGCTGGAATGGTTAGCAGGATGAAGTGGCTGCTCGCCGTCGTGTGCATCGCGAGCACCGCGATTGCGGCGGCAAATCTGAAGCAAGATGCTAGTCTCGAAGCGGGGCGGCGGGCTTACGAGGCTAGTGATTATCCGAAGGCCATAGAGGCGCTGCAGGCGGCGGCGGTCAAGGAACCGCAGAATGGCGACGTGCAATTGCTGCTGGCGAAAAGTTATCTCGAACTGCAGGAGCACGACCCCGCGATCAAGAGCGCGGAGAAGGCGGTGGCGATCGACCCGCGGAATTCGATCTACCACGAGTGGCTAGGGAGAGCGTACGGAGAAAAGGCCGATCATGCGGGGTGGTTTTCGGCGATATCGCTGGCGAAGAAGACGCGCAAGGAATTCGAGACGGCGGTACAACTCGACGGCAAGAATTTTTCGGCAAGGCAGGTGCTGATCGAATTCGATTGCAGCGCTCCGGGCCTGGTGGGGGGCGGCGAAGAGAAGGCCTTGCCACAAATCAAGCAATTGGCGGCGATGGACGCCGCCGAAGGGCATTACGCGGCGGGGAATTGCCGGCGGCAGAAAAAAGATTTCGCCGTGGCGGACGAGGAATTTGCGAAAGTGCTGAAGAGCAATCCTAAGTCTCCGGAACTGATTTACGACATCGGGGATTATGGCGTGAAACGCACCCAGCCGGAGCGGCTGCTGGTGGTAGCGGACACGGGACAGCGGGTGGCGCCCAGCGACCCGAGGGGAAAGTTTTACCGGGGCGTTGCGCTGGTCTTGAAAAGGGAAAACCCTGAGGAAGCGGAACGATTGCTGAGGGAATACGCGAAGAGAGCGCCTACGCGATCGGGATTTCCGCGGCCGGCCGCGGCACACGCGTGGCTGGGGCGCCAGTTTGAAGAGCGGAACAAAATGGAAGAGGCCGCGAAGGAATTTGAGAGCGCGCTGAAATTGGATCCAAAAAATAGAATGGCGCAGGAAGCGTTGAAGCGGCTGAAGAAGGGCTAAGCGATTCAACAGCAACTGCGCGGGAAAATTCCGGTCAAAGGTAAATGATGGACTTCCGCGAGACGGTGTCGGTGGCGATCGACGCGCTGCGAGCGAATAAACTGCGCGCGATCCTGACGTCGCTGGGCGTGATCATCGGGAGCGCTTCCATCGTTCTGGTCGTTACGGTGGCGCTGACCAGCAAAAAATTCGTGCTTTCCCAGATCGAGAGTATCGGCTCCAACCTGGT
>JBGQDD010000465.1:0-3044 GCA_041495665.1 Candidatus Acidiferrum sp. | reverse complement strand
GGTGAATTACGTCTCGAGTGTCGTGCATGCCCAGCGCGACTGATTTCTCATGCGCCCACGCTCTTGTGGTGTGCGGCCCCAGCCAGCCCGACGCCGGCCCGTGGCAATTTTCGCAGGATACGCCTTCCGCAATTTCAAACGCGCGGCCGCGCTGTTCCGGCGGCGGATTCAGCGCGTGGCACGCGAGGCACTTCGGGGCTTCTTCGGCTTTCGCTCCCAGTTTCAAAATCCGCGCCATGCGCTCGCCGATGTCTCCCGTCAACGCCTGGTAACCGCGGCTATGTTTATCCTTGATGATCCACGTCGAATATTCGTTCTGGAAAATCCGGCTACCAGCAATGGGCTTCACGCTTCCGTGACAGCTCGTCGCCGCACAAGAACCTGGCCCAATGTACTTGATGGGCTCATTCTGTGCCGAAAGCAGCGGCGGGAGCGCCATGAGCAACGCGCATAAGACCACGCGGAAGATGCAGGAGTTGGAGGCGTCGCGCATTTGGTGTGCCGATGAGTCTGTTTGCTTATATCGTTTGCGCCGCGCGGAAGTCAACGGGCCGAGTTGTCTTTTTCGCGCCGCGCTGCGAAAAGACAAACGCGTGCTATTTACAGCGGACTTCCCTGCCAGTAGTATGCAAGAGATTCAGCATGCCACTTCGCGCCGCGCATCTCTTTGTAACATCTCCGGCGCATTTCACGCGAGACGGGGCGCCGTGATCTTCGACGACCTTCGGGCCATCCAGCTTCGCTACGGCTTCCTGCCCAAAGCGGAACTCGAGGGGCTCTCACAACGCACCCAGACGCCGCTCTACCAAATTCACAGCGTCGCGAGTTTCTATCCCCATTTTCATCTCGTTCCGCCGCCCAAGGCGGAGATTCGCGTCTGCGCGGACATGAGCTGCCATCTCAACGGCGCTTGCGAGTTGCGCGCCGATATCGAGCGACGCTTCGCCAATGCGCGCGCCGAAGACGTTCAGATTCGCGATGTTTCCTGTCTCGGCCGCTGCGATCACGCTCCCGCGATTTCCATCAACGATCACATCTTCACGGATGTAACGGCCGCGCATGCCGAGCAGATGGCCCGCGGCGCCATCCGCGGCGACGACATTCACGAACCGCATCCCGAGCAGGCACGCATCGCCTGCAAAGCCGATCCGTATGGTGACTCTGAAAAATACGGCGTCGTTCGAAAGCTCGTGCAAACAAGAGCGTGGGACGACGTCCTCGCACAACTCAAAGCCGCCGAGCTGAAAGGCATGGGCGGCGCCGGATTTCCCACCAGCATGAAGTGGGATCTCGTCCGCAAACAGCCCGATCCGGTGAAGTACATCGTCTGCAACGCCGATGAAAGCGAGCCCGGAACCATCAAGGACCGCTTCATCATGACCAACCTGCCCCATCTCCTCATCGAAGGCATGATCATCGCCGGCCTGGTCACCGGCGCGAAGCGCGGCATTCTCTACATCCGCCACGAATATCATCTTCAGGAAGAAATCCTCGGCGAAGAGATTCGCCGTTGTTATCGTTCAGGTCTTCTAGGAAAAAAAATCCTTGGAAGCGATCTCGACTACGATCTCGAAGTTTTTGTCAGTCCCGGCGGCTACATCTGTGGTGAAGAAAGCGCCCTCATCGAAGCCATCGAAGGCCATCGCGCCGAGCCGCGCAATAAGCCTCCCTTCCCCGGTCAAATCGGCCTCTGGCAAAAACCTACGGTCATCAACAACGTCGAAACCTTCATCAACGTTCCGCAAATTCTCGCCCGCGGGATCGATTGGTTCGTCGCGCAAGGCGCCAGCGGCTCGCGCGGCCTGAAATTTGTGGGCGTCAGCGGCCAGGTCGCCCGCCCGGGCATTTTTGAAGTCCCCATGGGCACACCCATGCGCGAGGTTATCTTCAATCATGCCGGCGGCGTTCGCGGCGGCCGTCAACTAAAAGCTTTCGCGCCGTCCGGCCCATCTTCCGGCTATCTTCCCGCTTCCATGGTCGATGTTCGTCTGGATTTCAAAGCTCTCGCCGAAGCCGGCTCCATGCTGGGCTCCGGCGCCATCGTCGTTTGCGACGACACCACCTGCATGCTGGACATGGCGCTGAACGCCGTGCGCTTCTATCGCAACGAATCCTGCGGCAAGTGTGTCCCCTGCCGCGTCGGCTCGCAAAAAATGGCGGACATGCTCGCTCGCTGGACGCAAGGCGGCGTCCCCGAATCGCAATATCGCGCCGATCTCGCCCTACTTGATGAACTCTCGCAGGCCATGAGCCTTACTTCGATTTGCGGCCTCGGCCAGATCGTGCCAGCACCGATTCAATCCGTGCTAAGACATTTTCGCGCCGAAGTTGACGCGCACGTTTTGCAAAGCAAATGTCCCAGTGGAATTTGCTTCACCGCAGCATCGCGCGCCGGCGAAGCGCAGCGCGTGGGGATCCGCCCATAGTATGACCACCGTCGCCACACCTCCGGGATTCGTTGACATCACGCTCGACGGCCAGCTCGTGCGCGTACCCGCGGGCACGAGCGTCTTCGACGCCGCGCGAATGAACGGCATCAACATCCCCACGCTTTGCCATCTGCAAAACCAGACTCCCGTCGGCGTCTGCCGCCTTTGCGTGGTGGATACCGGCGCGCGCGTGCTCGCCGCCTCGTGCGTCCGCCCGGTCGAGCCTGGGATGAAAGTCGTCACCAATTCCGAAAAAGTTTTGACTGCGCGCAAAACCGTACTTGAACTCATGATGTCCGATCATCCTTCCCCTTGCGCGCGCCAACAGAATTCCGGCGACTGCGAATTGGAAACGCTCGCGAAGGCGGCCGGCGCTTCCCGGCCGCGCTTCGCAAAACGCACCGTCGCCCGCGGCAAGGACGATTCTTCCCTGGCCATCGCCGTCGACCACGACGCCTGCATTCTCTGCGACCGCTGCATTCGCGGATGCGACGAAATCAAAAACAATTTTGTTCTCGGCCGCATGGGCAAAGGCTATTCCGCGGGCATCGCGTTCGATCTCAATTCACCGATGGGCGATTCGACGTGTATCTCTTGTGGCGAGTGCATGGTCTC
>JBGQDD010000464.1:0-3046 GCA_041495665.1 Candidatus Acidiferrum sp. | reverse complement strand
GCTTGCCGAAATCAAGAAGAAAATGATCGCCAAGCACGAGCGCCTGATTGCCGATGCCGCCAAGCAAAACGTACAGATCCTTGGCCTTCAGGAACTTTTCTACGGCCCGTACTTCTGCGCCGAACAGGAAACCCGCTGGTACGAGCTAACCGAGAAGGTCCCGCACGGTCCCACAGTCACAGCAATGCAGAAGCTCGCGAAGAAACACCAAATGGTGCTGGTCGTGCCCGTCTACGAAGTCGAGATGACCGGCGTCTACTTCAACACCGCCGCCGTAATCGACGCCGACGGCCGCTACCTCGGCAAGTACCGCAAGCACCACATTCCGCACTGCCACCCCGGCTTTTGGGAAAAGTTCTATTTCACGCCTGGAAACGCCGGCTACCCCGTCTTCCAAACTCGCTATGCCCGCGTCGGCGTATACATCTGCTACGACCGCCACTTCCCGGAAGGCGCGCGCATCCTTGGACTCAACGGCGCCGAAATCGTTTACAACCCCTCCGCCACCGTCGCCGGCCTCTCCGAATATCTCTGGGAACTCGAGCAACCTTCTCACGCCGTCGCCAACGCCTATTTCGTCGCCGCCATCAACCGCGTTGGCACCGAAGCTCCCTGGAAGATCGGCGAATTCTACGGCAAGAGCTATTTCTGCGATCCGCGCGGCAAAATCGTCAAGCAAGCCAGCCGCGACAAGGATGAATTGCTCGTCGCGGAACTGAATCTCGATGAAATTCAGAAAGTCCGCGATACCTGGCAGTTCTACCGCGATCGCCGCCCGGAATCCTACGGAGAAATCACGCGCACCCGCGCGGGAGAAAGCTCCGAGGCGGCCAACTAAATTGCTTCGCGCGGAAACCATTGAGAGCAGTTCGCTCTACAACCAGGACCTCGCTCCGGTCTCCAGCGAACGCCGCACTTGGCGCACCTACAACTACGCCGCCCTGTGGATTTCCATGAGCGTGAACATCCCCACCTACATGCTCGCCAGCGGCATGATCGCCGGTGGCATGAACTGGCGGCAGGCGCTCTTCACCGTTTTTCTCGGCAACGTGCTGGTGCTCATTCCCATGCTCTTGAACGCGCATGCCGGAGCGCGATACGGCATCCCGTTCCCCGTTTTTGCGCGCGCCTCCTTCGGCGTTCTCGGCGCCAATGTTCCCGCCATTCTGCGCGCCCTCGTCGCCTGCGGCTGGTTCGGCATTCAGACCTGGATCGGCGGCGAGGCCATCAACGCCATGATCGTGGCGCTCGCGCCGGCTTGGGCAAATGTTCACTACGGCTCGGCGCTCTGCTTTCTCTTTTTCTGGCTGCTGAATGTCCTGGTCATCCTGCGCGGCATTGAAACCATTCGCTTCCTTCAGGGCATCTCCGCCCCGTTTTTGCTTCTCATCGGACTCGCCCTTCTCCTCTGGGCGCGCAGCAAGGCCGGCGGCTTCGGCCCCATGCTCGCCACACCTTCGAAATTTCAAACCTTTGGCGAATTCTTTCGTTTCTTCATTCCTTCGCTCACCGGCGTGGTCGGTTTCTGGGCCACCGTCTCGCTGAACATTCCCGACTTCACGCGTTACGCCCGCAGCCAGCGCGATCAAATCGTCGGCCAGGCCCTCGGCCTCCCCGCCACCATGACTTTTTATTCCTTCATCGGCATCGCCGTCACCTCCGCCACCCTGATCATTTTTGGCGAGGCGCTGTGGAATCCCGTCGCGGTCCTCGCTCGTCTCGGCAATCCCTTCGCTGTCGTCCTGGCGATGATCGCTTTGCTGATGGCTACGCTCAACGTCAACGTCGCCGCCAACGTTGTTTCCCCGGCCAACGATTTTTCCAATCTTTTTCCGCGCCGCATCAGTTTCCGCACCGGAGGCCTGATTACCTGCGCCATGGGCATCGTCATGCAGCCCTGGAAGCTGATGGCGGACTACGGCAGCTACATCTTCGGCTGGCTCGTCGGCTACTCCGGTTTTCTCGGCCCCATTGCCGGTGTCCTCATCTGCGACTATTTCGTCGTCCGCAAGAAATTCCTGATCGTCGAGGATCTCTATCAGCGCAACGGCCAGTATGAATACTCACGCGGCTTCAACTGGACCGCAATCGCCGCACTGGCCGCGGGCGCCGGGGTCGCTTTCATCGGCCTGGTGGTTCCGCCGCTGCGCGTCCTGTACAACTACGCCTGGTTCGTAGGCTTCCTGGTCAGCTTCCTTTCCTACTTCGCGTTGATGAACCGAGTTGCACCGGTCGCCCAGTCGGCCAATTGAGGAGGACCATTTTCCATGGACTTCGGCATCACCATCAAACCAGACATCTCGATAGATAGAATCCTGACCCTCACCCGCCACGCTGAATCGAGTGGCTTTTCCTTCGGCTGGATTTTCGATTCCCACGTCATCTGGAAGGAGCCTTTTCCGCTCCTCACCCTCATGGCCGCCAACACCCAAAAAATGCGCCTCGGCACTTGCGTCACCAACCCCGCCGTCCGCGATGTCACCGTTTCCGCCAGCCTTTTCGCTACTCTGAATCTCGCTTCCCACGGCCGCATGGAAATCGGCATTGGCCGCGGCGACAGCTCCCGCCGCGTGCTCGGCAAAAAACCTACCACCCTCGAAAACCTCGAGGAATTCGTCCGCATCTTCCGCAACTTGAACGCCGGCAAAACCGTCGATCTCGATGGCGTCCCCACAAAATTTCCTTGGACCAATGGCGAAATTCCCCGCGTCTGGGTCGCCGGCTACGGCCCGAAAGCACTGCGCACCGCCGGCCGCATCGGCGACGGCGTGATTCTCCAGTTTGCCGACCCCGACCTGATCGACTGGTGCCTCGGCTTTGTGCGTGAAGGCGCAAAAGAGGCCGGCCGCGACTTCAGCAAGATCGAAGTCATGGCCGCCGCTCCCGTCTGGGCCTCCGACGATCTGAAGACGGCGCGCGAACACGTCCGCTGGTTTCCCGCCCTCGTCTCCAATCACGTGATGGACCTCATCTCCAAGTACAAGCCCGAAGAACTGCCCCCCGCGCTTACCTCTTTCGTAAAGGACCGCGGCAAGTACGACTATCT
>JBGQDD010000463.1:0-3054 GCA_041495665.1 Candidatus Acidiferrum sp. | reverse complement strand
GCGAATGATGGAGTCGACTTCGCCGGTGGCTTCGTTGTAGCGGAAGCGCGTGCCGAAGATGTGATCCGGCGGAACGATGCCTTCGAGCGCCGACTGGATGATCTCCTGCGGCGCGGCGGAGATGACGTTGAAATGGAACTTGTAGCCTTCGGCGAGATTGTCCAGGGCGCGCGCAAAGAGCGCAACGTCGTGCTTCAGGCGGATGCGCTTCCCCGTTTCGACGAGGTGCTCGCGGCGGACCTTGCGGAAGTCCGGGTCATGGAGAATGAGATAGCTGAGTTCCGCGCCCTGCTGGACGAGGTTCATCTCTGACAGGCCCTTGACCTTGTCGTGGAAGCCGTGAAAGCCGATCAGTTCACTGAGAACGACTCCCGAGTCGTTGAAGCTGAGCGTCTGGTCGAAATCGCTGGCCAGTAGAAATTGTTTGGTCATGTACTAGTACTCCTATTGCTGACTTTCTTGGTGGGTCCGCTCTGGGAAGCCTCCTCACCCTCACTGGATACACCTTAACTGCGTTGCTCCAACACTGCCCCACGAATTATTTTGATGGGTACTATGCGTTAAAGATGTGAACGATTCATTATACCTTGATTAGATGCTGGCTGGCTATAAACGGTTAAAAGGAAAGGGGATGGGTGTTCCAGATGGCGACAAAATGCCGCAAATTTTGTGCTCTGAAAGAGATAACGGAGGCGAAGAAAGAGGGAAAACGGCCCTAGGGCGGAGCTAAGGGTGGGTAGAAGGTGAGTCCGCAACGGAATAGAGCTGGCCGTTGCGCAGGAAGAGGGACTGGGCTTCGGCGCGGTTGAGGGGGCGGGCACCGCGGCGGCCGAAAACGGCGAGTTGGTTGCCGGACTCATCGACGGCTCGGTCACGGTCAATACCCTTGGAAATGGCAAGAGCCGGGCCGCGCGTGCGAGCTGTGGCGATCAGTCTAGGTGTCGGACGCGGGCTAAAGCCGGAGAAATGCGCGGGGTCGTCCCAGGGAGAGAGGATTTGGAGAACACGGAGACCGTTCTTGCCGTCGGCGACAAAGGCGAAGGCGCTGGCGGCGACCATGCCGATCTTTACATCGTTGACGTCGTTGAGCTGGCCTTGGGCGGTGAAGAGCTGATCGAGTTTCGGCGCGTCTGGTTTTTCGACGTCAACGATGGCGAGGCCCTGCTTCCCTGCGGAGACATAAGCGTAAGTGCGGGCGACGTAGACGTTGCGGGCCTCTTCAAGGGGGATGAGCGCGTTGCCGATTGGTTTTGGCTGCGCGAGGTCGGTAACGTCGAGAACTTTCAGGCCGTCGCGATCCACAACGAACGCGTAGCGGAATTGAACGGCGATGCCGCGAGGATCGTTGAGCGCGGGCGAGCCGATGGTCGCGGTGATGCGTGGAGCAAGCGGATTGTCGAGATCGACGACCACGAGAGCTTTGTCCGTGAGGATGTAGGCAAACGTTCCCGCGATGATGATACGGCGAGATCCGGTGAGGACGCCGCCTGGATTGAACGTTAGGGCGCGCTTCAGAAAATTGTTCGCGGGATTGCCATCGAGGAGCGTGCCCACGCCGGGACTTTTTGATTTGAGATTCGGATCGCCGATGATTACGAGGCCTTCTTCTTTGTCGGCAACGTAGAGGAAGCCGTAAAGCAAGTGGATCGGCTGCTCTTCGTTTTCCGGCAATTGCTGGCGCAAAGGATCGACGCCGAGTGTTGTAGGAGAAGCGACGGCGAGCGCATTTTTCGTGGGCACATAAAATTTCTGGCCGATGGGCGAGACCGGCGCAGTGGTGACTTTCTCAGAGAAGCTCTTGTTGTCGACGTTGGCGATGTCGTAGACGCGCAGGCCCCCGAGACCATTCGCGGCGTAGGCGTACTCGCCGCGGGCCTGAATGTCGAGGACATTTCCGGGATGCTCGGCTGCGGCGCTAAGTTCGCGGTGGTGGTCTAAAAAGTTTTTGTAATTGCCGGGATAGGCGATGCGATGGAGGTCGCTGCCATAGATGGCTTCGGGCTCGTCGTGTTCGGCGACGGCAATGGCTTCGATGCCTTTTTTTCCGGTGGCGACGTAGACGTAGCGGCCCATGAAGTTCATGAAGTTGGTGCCTTGCAGGAGGAGCTGGGCCATCCAGGCGTTGTTGTCGTTCTGCGCGGAGACGTGGCAGTCACTGCACTGTTTGGTCTCTTTGGCACGCACCGTGTGCGGAACGAACGTGGAGAAAGCTTGGCCGGAGAAGCCAGGGGCGGAAATGGTTTGCTGCGTGTAATAAAGCCAATCGCGATTGGCGTTCTGCGAGCTGACCAGCACGGCGCAGGATGAACGCGCGGGCGCGATGCGATGGCCGGTGACGGTGCCGTCAACGCCCAGCATATAGATGTCGTCGCGAAGAACCTGGAAGTTGTAACTGGTGTAATTCTTTGTGACCAGGCCTTCGTTATGGAGCATGGGCTTGCGGGCGTTGGCGGTCATCTGCAGATGGCAGCCGAAGCAGGTGGGCGTCCACGAAGTGTGGCAGGAGTAGCAGGTCATGCTGCTGTTGGCGTGGGCGAGAGTGGCGTCGTCACCCGGCATTTGCGAAGACACGCTGCCATCTTTGTTCATCAGCTTCGCGCGGAAGGATTTCTCGCTGAAATGCGCGTTGCCGGGCGTGATGGAGTCGATCGTTTGAACGATCTCCCACTCCTTGTTTTCTTCGGACATCGAGCGCTGGATTACCTTGTCGCCGCGCCATTCGAATCGGCGCAATCCCCACGGAGTCCGGAGCGCATCGAGGTGGCGGCCGCGCGGTTCGCCGGGTTGTTGCGAGTCAGGCGCGGCGGGACCTGACGTGACCAGCGCGGCCTTCTTTCGAATCGTGCCATGGCAATCGATGCAGTCGATTTCCACGGCGGCGCGAGGCTCGCCGTAAATCTTTCCGTTACCGTGGTTGTCCTGCGCGAAGTGGCAATCATTGCACTGCATGCCTTTTTCGAGATGGATGTCTGCGAGGTGAACGGCTTTGCCGAAGCGGTCAGGATCTTCGAATGCGATCTGTTTGCCATCCTTGTCCAGCCAGTTCCCTTTGCG
>JBGQDD010000462.1:0-3061 GCA_041495665.1 Candidatus Acidiferrum sp. | reverse complement strand
CTGCGCAAGTCGGGGCGCTCGGTTCGGCTACGCCCGCAGGCCGCCAAGATCCTGGTGCTACTTGCTTCTCGTCCCGGCCAACTAATCACGCGGGAAGAGCTACGGGAGAATATCTGGGGAAGCGAAACTTTCGTTGATTTTGAGCACGGCCTGAACCTCTGCATCCGGGAAGTGCGGGCGGCCCTGGACGATGATGCGGATACGCCGCGATACGTTGAAACACTACCCAAGCGGGGCTACCGCTTCATCGCACCGATCCAGGAAACAAACCAGCAGCAAACCCTTGGCCGCTATCGCCTCACAGGGAAGATCGGCGCCGGCGGCATGGGTGAGGTGTATCAAGGCCAGGACCTGCGCTTGGGCCGCGAAGTAGCTATCAAGGTTCTTCCACCGGGCGCACTTCAGAACGAGAACGCTCGGAGCCGGTTCCGCCGAGAGGCTGAACTCCTGTGCAAGCTTAATCATCCCAATATTGCCACGGTTTACGACTTCGAGACGCAGGGTGGCAGCGACTTCCTCGTCATGGAGTACATCCGCGGGGAGACCCTCAGCGACAGGCTGTGCGCCGGGCCTTTGCCGGAAAAAGACGTGTTGCGGCTCGGCTTGCAATTGGCAGAGGGAATCGCCGCCGCGCACGAGCATGGCGTGATTCACCGCGACCTGAAACCGGGCAACTTGCGAGTCACCCCTGACGGCTGGTTGAAAATTCTCGACTTCGGACTAGCCCGAGCCATCAAGCCGGCAATCGAGAACAATGCAACGCAAACAGCAACGCAAACGACAGATGTGGAAGGCACATTGCGCTACATGGCACCCGAGCAATTGCGCGGGCAGACCATCGACGGCCGCAGCGATATTTACGCCACTGGCTCTGTGCTGTACGAAATGACGACGGGCCAGGTGCCATTTGACGATAGGCTCACCACTGCTCTGGTCGAGGCCATCTTGCACCAGCCGCCGAGACCTCCACGGCAGCTGAACTCGTCGATTTCTCCGCGGCTGGAAGACATCATCCTCAAATGCATGGAGAAGGACCCTGGGAATCGCTATCAATCGGCAAAGGAGCTTGCGGTAGACCTGCGGAGGCTTGCGCCCAGCACGATAATGACTGCGATGACCGCGGCTCCGCGTCGGTTCTCTTGGCAAGCAGCGGGGCTGTTCGCTGTAATCGTGTTCGCAATTGCGATTGCGCTTGTGGCTACGAATCCAGGTGAATGGCGGGCGCGGTTATTTGGCGGTCTCCCGCCAGTGCGAACAATCGCGGTGTTGCCTTTGCAGAATCTCTCCGGGGAAGCAGCGCAAGATTACTTTGCAGATGGCATGACAGAGGCGTTGACCACCGATCTCGCAAGAATGGAAAGCGTAGGAGTTATCTCTCGCACTTCGAGCATGCAATACAAGGGAACCAAAAAGTCTCTGCCGGTGATCGCGCGCGAGCTTCATGCGGACGCTGTGGTAGAAGGCTCAGTGCAACGCTCTGGCAGCCGTGTACGGGTCACCGCGCAGCTAGTTCGCGCCTCTGACGACCGGCATCTCTGGGCCAATACTTATGAACGCGACTTCCCCGACGTGCTCGCCTTGCAAGATGAGGTAGCGTCGGCCATCGCCAAGCAAATCGAAACCCAACTGGGGGGGCCCAAGCCAGCCCCAGCACCGAAGGTGCAGGCGATAAACCCCAAGGCGTACGAGACCTACCTGCGAGCCAACTCTTATCTCGATAGTTTCGATCTGCAGAAGAGCGTTGACTACTACCATGAGGCTATCAAGCTCGATCCGAACTACGCGCCTACCTACGCCCATATGGCCCAAGCTTATTCCTTTCTGGCCTTCTTCGGCGCGGTTTCGCCCAGCGAGGGCTGGGGAAAGGCGAAAGAAGCGGCAATACTGGCGCTGCAAAAAGATGAGCATCTGCCCGAAGGCCACGGGGCCCTGGCGTTGGCGAAGCTGCACTACGACTGGGATTTTGTGGGAGCGGAGCAGGAGTTCAAGCGCGCGTTGGAGCTCAACCCTAGCGACGCCAATGTCCGCCACGACCACGCGCACTACCTCTTGGCCATGGGCCGACTAGCGGATTCGGAGGCCGAGAGCAAGCGTGCAGTGGAGCTGGATCCGGTCGGAGACGGACTGAAGTCGTGCCTGTGCTGGCACAGCTTCGCGGCCCGGGATTACGATGTGGCACTCCGCCTGGCGGAGAAGTTCCTGAAATCGCAACCTGACGATCCGTGGGAGCGGACAGTTCTAGGATGGACCTATGAGCAAAAGAGAATGCCGGATCAGGCCGTCGTGGAATTGAAGAGGGCGGTCGAGGCGGCCAACGGCGATGCGTTCTTTGTCGCCGCGCTGGGGCAGGCATACGCCGTCGCGGGCAATCGGCGCGAAGCGGAGAAGGTCCTGCAGACCCTCTCGGATAGCGCGAAGAAGTCCTATGTCTCACCGTTTGATCTCGCGCTTATCTATACGGCTCTGGGCGAAAAGGACAAGGCATTTGCCCTCTTGGATAAGGCCGTCGCTGAGCACTCCACATTTCTCGTTTACAGCAAATGGGAGCCACGGCTTGACCCACTACGCTCAGATCCGCGGTTTCAGGACTTACTTAGGCGCATCGGACTGGCAAGTTAATCGCCGTTCGTGGGCGAGATGTTCTCAAAACCATCCGCCAGAATGGCAATTGCCAAGCCCCCGGACAGATATTGAAATCTTGCTGCTGGCACCACTCGTGACATTTTTGTGACAGCCGATTTCTTGCTCGGGCGGCGCATCGTGAAGCCAGTCTATTCAAGTCCGAGCGTGTCGCGGTAGAACTATTTCGCACGCTCGAGATCGATGAAAAGATGGTGGACGAGAGGGGATGAGTTCATCCTGAGCCTGCCGAAGGAAACCCCCGGCCTTCCGCGGTGAAACCGGGAAGCTCTCACGCGCCTTAAGCTGATGCGGAATTGTGGAAGGAATTTGGTGGACGAGAGGGGATTCGAACCCCCGGCCTCCTCGTTGCGAACGAGGCGCTCTCCCAGCTGAGCTACTCGCCCACGAGCAGCAAATTAATTTTAGCAAAGGCCCAGGT
>JBGQDD010000461.1:0-3062 GCA_041495665.1 Candidatus Acidiferrum sp. | reverse complement strand
GGAATGGGAAGAGCAAAAGCGGGAAACTAATCAAAAGTTTTTGCATCAATCGATTTCGCATTTTTGTTCTCCATTCCTGAAACATCTCAGTTGCAATTTAATAGATGAGATCCTTTCCGGCAAGGCCGGAACCTTCGGTCGCTACGCTCAGGATGACAATGGCTGCAGGTTTGGTCTTGAGAATACACGCTTTCATGGTGGGAAATCCGGACTAGGGTCGATCAAGATAGTGAATTTCGCCCGCTTCGACGAGCCGATTCGCGGCACTCTCCGGCGTAACGTCGCGCTGGGGAGAGCCGAGAAGTTCGTAGCCAACCATGAATTTTTGAATCGTGGCGGAGCGCAGCAGAGGCGGAAAGTAGTGCGCGTGCAGGTGCCATTCGTCGTAGGCGCCGCCGTCGGTGGGTTTCTGGTGGAATCCCATGGAATAGGGGAAAGCCGTCTCAAACAAATTGTCAAAGCGAATGGTGATGCGGCGCATGATGTCGCCCAAGAGGTCGCGTTCTTGCGCGGAGAGTTGATCGATCGAAGCGAGATGGCGCTTGCTTAGCACGAGCGATTCGAATGGCCAAACGGCCCAGAAGGGCACGACCACGGCAAAAGCGTCGTTCTGGCAGACGACGCGCACATTCAACTGCAGCTCTAATTTCAGGTAATCGCACAACAGGCAGGAATGTTTTTCGGCGCGATACTCCCGGAAGGACGCCAGCTCGCGAGTGGGAAGGTTCGGCAGCGAAGCATTCGCCCAAATCTGGCAGTGCGGGTGGGGATTGCTTGCGCCCATCATCTCGCCGCGATTTTCGAAAATCTGCACATGATGAATCCAGGGAATTTGCCCGAGTGCGGAATACTGTTCGACCCAGCCATTCACGACGCCGCGCAATTCCTGGAGGCTCATTCGCGGAACGGTGAGATCGTGCCGGGGAGAAAAACACATCACACGGCAGATTCCCTGCTCCGCTTTTCCCACCAGCAAGCCAGCCGCATCAAATTGGAGAGGCGCGACCTCCGGGAACATCGCGGGGTAATCGTTGTCAAAAACGTAGGTTTCCGTGTACGGCGGCGTCTGTGCTCCGCCCGCGCGCTTGTTGCCCGGGCACAAATAACAGTTGGGATCGAAAGTGACCGCGGAAGGCTTCTGAAGCTTCTCTACTTTTCCCAACCACGGGCGCTGGGTGCGGTGGGGTGAGACCAGAACCCACTCCCGCAGGAGCGGATTGAACCGCCGGTGTGGTGCTCGATTTAGCTCCTCGAAACTCATACACAAGGCCGAAGCTTGACGGATCCTGGCAACTCGCTGCGGTTCCCTTCTCCGCTAGTTCCTTTCACTTAGCGGGCTTGTTTTCTTCGAGGGCCATTTGCTGCGCGCCTTCGGACGCCGAAGAAACGTAAATCTCAGGAGTCAGACCTGTCTTGGCAGAATAGGCTGCGGCCACGTTGCGCCTGAAATCGGTCACGGCCGCGGACTCCACCAAATTGATGGTGCAGCCGCCAAATCCTCCGCCGGTCATCCGCGCGCCAATCAGGCCAGGTTGCGCAGAGGCAATTTCCACCATCAGATCGAGTTCCTTGCAGCTGACCTCATAGTCGTCCCGGAGACTGCAATGCGAGTCCTGCATCAACGGCCCCAGGGCTTTGCTGTCTCCCCGGTGAAATGCCGCGACCGCGCTTTTCACGCGCACGTTTTCCGTGATGACGTGGCGGCACCGGGCGACGACCTTTGGCGGCAGTATGCGGCGGTGCTCCTCCAACTGAGAAAGCGCGACGTCACGAAGGGCGCGAATCTCCGGCAAAACTATCCGCAAGATGCGAACACCCTCTTCGCACTCGGCGCGGCGGGCATTGTACTCGCCGGAAGCCAGTTCGTGCCGGACCATGGTATTGCAGATTACCAACTGGAGGTCCGGCGGAAGTTTGACGAAATCGTGCTTCAGCGAGCGACAGTCCAGCAAGAGCGCATGCGAGGCGCGACCGTAGCAGGAAACAAACTGATCCATAATCCCAACGCGGGCGCCCACAAATTCGTTCTCCGCTTTTTGGCATAGCTGGGCCAGTTCTGCGCGGTCGACGGCATGCCCGCTCTGGTTGAGCAACGCAAAGCCAACAGCAACTTCAAGTGCGGCCGACGAACTCAACCCGGCTCCGAGCGGAACGTCGCCGGCGATATAGATATTTGCCCCGGTCAGCGGCTTTCCCGCTTGACCGAGTGCCCATGCCACACCCAGTGGATAGTTAGCCCAGTGCTTCTTCCCCAAGGGTGACAAGGAATCGAGGCGGGCCTCGACCGTTTCATTGAAATCCTCGGAATGGATGACCAGCTTGCCGTCACGGCGCGGAGCAGCGGCCGCCCAGCAATAGAAGTCAATCGCGGCGGGCAGCACGAAACCGTCGTTATAGTCGGTGTGCTCGCCAATCAGATTCACTCGGCCGGGCGCCCGGTAAATACTCGCGGCCGTCCCAAAGCGCACCTGGAATCCGTCCAGAAGTTGGTGGGGTGATTTCAATGCCGGCTATTATCCCAGATTTGCATTGCGTTCAGCCTGAGAATTTGCATGGGAAAATCGGGGAGTCACGGGCACCTTGGGAGTTGAACTTGGTTAAGATGCCTGCTGGTGCGCATAGCCCCCGCAAGACATGCATGACTGGGAACATTCCGGGCACGATCAACACCAGAACGCACCGCCGAAGTAGCTTGCTCATGAAATCCCCCATCCTCTTGATCCGTTTGATCTGCCTGATATGCTGTGCTCCAAGCGGATGAGACTCTATATCACAGCTGGCAGCCGAAAGAATCCGACTGCTTCGTGGACAGTCCGATCGCGCGGCGATTTCCTGGAGAAAACCCGTATGAAAAACTCGCAAACAAGTCTTTCGCGAAGCCTCCCTTTCTATAGATCGTCCTGCGTTCCCGTTCTTTTGGCGCTATTCGTCTTGCCTGCCTTGGCCCAAAACAAGCTCCCGCCTCCTCCGGCAGTGCAGAAAAGCCCCGAACAACGCACCGAGCTCCAACTCCAAGCCGCGCGGCAGAATCCGCTTCAGCTTCGTCATTTTCTCCTTGGCAT
>JBGQDD010000460.1:0-3076 GCA_041495665.1 Candidatus Acidiferrum sp. | reverse complement strand
GGAAAGGGAGCTGCTCGACAAGTTTGACCCGAAGAAAAGCCGCCTGCGAACCTACCTTCGCGTTTGCGTGGACAGCTTTGTAATGAATGAAGACAAGGCCGGACGGAGGCAGAAGCGCGGCGGAAATGTGCTCCACGTCGCGCTCGATTTTGCCGCCGCGGAAGAGGAATTCGGCGCGACGGTGATGGATCCCGCCCAGATTCCTTCGCCCGAATCGGTCGAGGAGTTTTTTGAAAAGGAGTGGGTGCGAAGTCTTTTCGCACTGGCGGTGGAGGACTTGCGCGAATTGTGCGTGGCGCGCGAGCGGGAAAGAACATTTCATCTTTTCGAAGCGTACGACCTTGAGGGCAGCGAAAAGAGCTCTTACGAGCAGCTTTCGAAAGACTACGGAATCTCCGTGACCGACGTGACCAACGCGCTTGCCTGGGCGCGCCGCGAGTTTCGAAAGATCGCGCTTGACCGTCTCCGCGAGCTCTCCGGCAGCGAGGAAGAATTTCAAAGCGAAGCGCGCGCCGCCTTCGGCTGGGTTGCGAAATGAGATTTCTTTCCGACAGCGCACTCGAAAGATTGCGCGACGGCGCGGAAACGCCCGATCTCGCGGGCACGCGTTATCGATTGCTGGATCGCATTGCGCGCGGCGGTATGGGAGTGCTGTACGCCGCGGAAGACAAGAATCTCCACCGGCGCGTGGCGCTGAAAGTGCTCGATGTGCCGGGGCCCAACGGCGATCTCGCCAGCCGCCTGATTCGCGAAGCGCGCGTCCTGGCGGCTCTCGAGCATCCCGGCATCGTGCCCGTTCACGACGTGGGAACACTCGCGGATGGCCGCGTTTTCTACACCATGAAATTTGTCGAGGGGAGGCGGCTCGACAAATACATTGAATCGGTCGCGTCCGTGCCGGACCGTTTGCGGCTTTTTCTTCGCATTTGTGACGCCGTTGCGTTTGCACACGCGCGCGGCGTGCTGCACCGCGATTTAAAACCCGCCAATATCATGGTCGGGCCGTTCGGCGAAGTGCTGGTGATGGACTGGGGCCTCGCCAAGATTCTCCGCGGAGAAGTTTCGAGCGGTGCCCGCGAAGCCGATCCGGAAGCGACCGTTTTCGAGAAGCCAAAACAACTCGCTTTCGCCGGTGATGCCACGGAAAGTTCTGTGGTGACCGGACACGGCACGGTGATGGGCACGCCCGGATATATGTCCCCGGAACAAGCGCGCGGCGACGTGGAACACTTGGACGCGCGCAGCGACATTTTTTCGCTCGGCGCGCTGCTGCGATTCTTGCTCACGGGAAACTCGGAAGCAGCGTCCATCCCGGGTGGGCGCCGCCTCGACAAATCGCTGGCGGCCATTTGCGCCAAGTCGACGGCAGCGACTCCGGCAGATCGCTATCCCCACGTTCAGGAAATGGCGCTGGATGTTTCGAGATACCTGGACGGGCTCGCGGTCGGTGCCCACCGGGAGAACGTTTTTGAGAAGGCCGGGCGGTTTTACCGGCGCTACCGGTTTTTTATTTTGTTGATTGCGGCGTACTTGGTGATGCGCGTCCTGATTCTGCTGTTTATGCACAGATGAAGTTAAAGGAATTGGGAGAAGCGTTGTAAAGAACGGTAGAGTGAAAGCACATCGTAACGGAGGAATGTGATGAACAAAGTGCTACTGGGGCTTCTGCTCGGGGCCTTGCTGGGGGCGTTTGACGGGGCCACGGCGTGGTTCACGCCGGCGGTGCGCTTTGAAATCGCGTCGATCATCTTCTATTCCACCATCAAGGGATTGCTCGGCGGCATACTCATTGGATTCTTCGCGCGGAAAGTTAAGTCTCTGCCACTGGGCATTCTGTTTGGCCTAGCAATCGGCGCGCTTCTGGCATTTGCGGTGGCTCTTATCCCCGACCCGACTGGGAAGCACTACTACGTCCAGATCATTATTCCGGGAAGCCTTGTCGGCTTGATCGTGGGTTACGCCACGCAGCGCTTTGGTGCGAACCCGGCTCCCGTGACTCGATAACCTCGAAATGTCCAGCAGTCCTTTTTCTTGTACTGAAATATTTTCGGAAAGGAGAACGATCGATGAGAACCCTGGCAAGAATTCTCGGCGTGCTGCTGTTGTGCATGGGAATCATGACGGTGAGTACAAATGCGACGCCTGGCGGCGGGGCGGAAGCGTTTGAAAAGTTGAAGGCCCTGGTGGGGCACTGGAAGACCGACAAGACGAACATGAACAAGGCGACGCTGGACCTCGAGCTGACATCCGGAGGCACAGCGGTGCTGGAAAAATTCCGCATGGTGGAGAGCGGCAAGCCGGTGGAGATGACCACGCTGTATTTCCTGGATGGCGACGAGGTGAAGCTAACGCACTATTGCATGGCCGGCAACCAGCCGACCATGAAGGGATCGTACGCGCCGGACACGAAGACGATCGCGTTCGACCTGGTGAGCATCTCGAATCTAAAGAGCGCCGATGATGGACACATGCATCACGCGGTGTACACGTTTATCGACAACCATCATTTCAAAACCACCTGGACGTTCCGGAAAGAACAGAAGGATGCGTTTACGGAAGATGTAACGTACATCCGGACAAAGTGAGAAGAAACTTTCCGAAGTGGCGCAAAGGGCGCTCCGGCCCGGTCGGAGCGCCCTTTGTGTTTGTGACGCATGTAAAATGGTGCGCATCGAAGTGACTGTTGCGAACTGACGCGCTAGCAGGAGCGATGCGATGGGATTCTCGGCGTTTGCCGGACACAAGTATCTGAACCTCGAAACGTTCAAGAAGAGCGGCGATGGCGTGAAAACGCCGGTGTGGTTTGCGGCCGACCCGGCTAGCGACCTTGCCGGCGATGCGGCGCGATTGTACGCGTACACCATTGGAACCTCCGGCAAGGTAAAGCGCATTCGAAACAACGGACGCGTGCGCATCGCGCCGTGCGACATGCGCGGCAACTTGTTGGGAGAGTGGGTGGAGGCGCGGGCGGAAATCGTGACAGGCGCCGACGCCGAATATGGAAACCGCCTTTTGAACAAGAAATATATGCCCTGGAAGCAGTTGCTTAATTTTTTCGCGTCGTTGCGACGCCGCG
>JBGQDD010000459.1:0-3088 GCA_041495665.1 Candidatus Acidiferrum sp. | reverse complement strand
GCGCCATCAAACATGCGGGATTGAGTAGCCACGATGGAAGTTCATTGTACACGGGCGGGGAGCGGAAGGAAGTTGAAAGTCGAGAGTTGACAGTTCAAAAAAGAGAGTAAGAAAGAGAAAAAGATAACGCAGAGGCGCAGAGGAGCGCGGAGAGGCAAGCAGGGGAACAAGTTGTGGGAAAGGAAGCGAGAGGAATTGTGAGAAAAGAAAGAGGGACAGCCAGGAATGGCTGTCCCGCAAAAGCGTGCGCACGCTTACTTTTTGGCGGCTTCGAGCTTGGCAGCTTCCACTTTTGCGGCTGCATCCGCATACTTTCTTGTAAAGCGCTCGACACGACCGGCGGTATCAATCAGCTTCTGCTTGCCGGTGAAGAAAGGGTGGCAGTTCGAGCAGATTTCGACTTTGAGCATGTCGCCCTTGATGGTCGAGCGGGTGGAGAAATTGTGGCCGCAGGCGCAATGCACCGTTACGGCGTGATAGTCGGGATGAATACCGGGCTTCATGAGGCTCCATTCTGTCGCGTCCGGTCTGCACGGCTAACCGACAGAGTCGGGGGACTACAGCCGCGTCGCTAGGTCGCGAGGCAATTCTTAATCATACGCGAAGTGTCAAATTCTGCCAAATGGAGGGAAGGGAGTAGATGACAACGGATTAGAAGTGCCAACGGGTGACGGATTCCGTGAAATTTTCGGCGTGCTCGTCTTGACCGAAGGCAAGTTCCGGAGTGACACGGAATACGCAGCCACCGGAAGATTCGAGAAGGGGGCCGACGTCACCGCCGTATTTGAGGTTGTAGACATCTACGAGTTGCTTCCAGACGGCGCGATCTTTGATTTCCTCGACAGTTCCTTCGAGGATGACGGCTTCGTCGGCCTTTTCGGTGCCGATCACAACGTGGGGCTCGGCGGCGATGTTTTTTGCTTTGCGAGTACGCGGGCCGGTGCTGAACCAGAAAGCGTTCTGCCACCAGATGCCCCAGACAAGCATGAGATGCGGCCGGCCATTGGGACGAGTTGTGGCGATCCAATAATTGTGCGATTTTTCGAGGCGTTCGAGGGCCCAGGGCCAGGACTTAAGACCACTAAGGTCTTTCGGGAGATCTTGAACGGCGTCGGGCCAATGAGGGCGGCTGGCCTTGGGATCGATCATGCGACTCCTTTCGGGGCGGGGAGATGCGGCGGAATTGTATCAGGCTGCTAGGAGTGATTCGAGGGAGTTAAGAGGATGCTCAGGAAACGAAGGCGCAGCCGATGCGGTAGGCGCCCTGAGCGGTTTGTTGTTTCCAAACGGGTTTCAAACTTACGCGAACGGGCGGAAGAATAGGCACGTGCAGAACCGCCAGAAGATTGTCCGGAAGTTCCTCGGGCGAATCCAGTTCAATGGCGACACCGCCAAAGCCAAGATCGAGGACGCGGGCGCGCCGGGCACCCTGGTCACCAAGAACCGCGTAGGCGTTGGTGCCGGTCATGGAGACGCGCTCGGCCTTGCGCTGGATGGTGAAGGCTCGGGAAGGGGCTGAAGTGAGTTCCCCGGAGATCGCCGCGGAAGTTGCAGAGGCCGCCGCCGCGATGGTTGTCTCGGTTTTTTCAGGTGCGCGCTTGGTTTCGATCGAAATCGGTTGTGGTGCGGGGGCAGCGCGCTCTGGAGCGGAAGCTTCCGGCGCCTCTGGAACAGACGCAGTCTCGGCCCGCGCGGAGCCGTTGCCGGTCTTGCCGTGATTCGCGTGTTTTAGGCGATAGAGACGCTCATCGGCGATGCGAATCAGCTGATCAGCCTGTTCAGCATCCTGGGAGAAAATCGCGACGCCGTGATCCATACCCACGGTGACGGCGAGCTGCATCGGTTGGAGCATCTCGGCAAATACGGTTTGGACGCGACGACTCAACCCAAGAGCCTGCGGGGAATCCGTTTGCGGGAGCAATAGAGCGAACTCATCGCCGCCGATACGGAAAGCCGAGTCGGAAGTGCGCAAGGCTTTCTTAAAGGTAGCGGCAGCAGCGCGCAAGACGTCATCACCGCGCGGATGGCCGTGTTGGTCGTTTACTTCCTTGAAGCGGTGCAGGTCGAGGGTAACCAATCCCAGAGGCTGGCCATAGCGGCGCGCGCGATTGAGTTCCTTTTCGAAGGTTTCAGCGAAGAGCCGGCGGTTGTGGAGACCCGTCAAAGGATCGGTAACAGCATTGAGTTCCAGCCTCTTCAACTCGTCATACTCGATGAGTATGGGAACACGAAGAAGACCGGAGGAGCAGAGGACGTCCGTAAGGGCGGTTTTCAGGGAAACTTGACGACCGACGAGATCGGTGAGCTCGCGGCGGCGCGAGAGCATCTCATCCCAAATTTGCACACTTTGGGTTTCGCGCAGATCGAGGTGAGCGATCGCACGGAAATATCGCTGAAGAAACTGTCCGCGCGCAGGCAAATCAAGGCTTTCGAGCGTGTCTGCAAGCAGCTCGAAGTAGGAATCCTCAATCGGCAAACGCGGGGGCGCAAGGGCGCCGGGGCTGGGCATATCCGGTATAGACCTAACCTCTGCCTATCCCCGCGGGGTTTGGGGAAAGCGAATCTAGTTTTCTCTATCTGGGTGGAGCAACCAAGAGACCATTCGTACTGGACCCTGACGAGTCCACCCGGGAAGCGTACCTCCCGAATTGCGGGCGTATCCTATTACAAAAGAGGGATATAGGATACGAGAAAGTGTAGGACGCTGTAAAGGGCGGGAGGCATGTAACAAAAGTACCCAAATGAAAAGAGGGTGAGGCAAGAAACTGCCAGGATTTACTCAAGCGGGCGGAGGAACTCCAAGCCAAAGAGACGCATTTCACCTGCGGACTCCTGCCGCAAGACCTTGGCCACGATCGGTGGAGTCTCGCTGGGAACAAGGCTGGAAGAGGCGGGGGCTGGGGCGGGGATGGTCAGATGAACTGTTTGATCGGGCCTGAGAATGTGCGCTGAAGTAATACAGGCGCCAGTGGCGCTGATATTGAGAGTCTTGGTGAGTTCGATGAACTCGGTGCCAGACACATCTGTTCCCCTCAGGAAGACGGGCACCTGCAAGCGGATGCGTGGCGAGCGTCGAGTTGAGGGAGTT
>JBGQDD010000458.1:0-3089 GCA_041495665.1 Candidatus Acidiferrum sp. | reverse complement strand
TTGTGCTTGCCCATGTGTGCGTAGACTTCTTCGAGGATTCGCCGGGCCGGCGAAAACTTTGGGTCGATATCCAGAACTTTCCGCAATTGCTCGACGGCTTTCTCATTCTGACCCGCGACATAGAACTCCCAGCCCAGGGTGGTATTGATGATGAGCGAGAGCGGATCCAGTTCCTGCGCCCTCTTCGTTTCGGCCATTCCTTCGTCGAAGCGGCCCATGTTCGTCAAGTAGTCGCCGTACCAGTGATGCGCGGTGGCCAAGTTGGGATTCAATTCGATGGCCCGCTTGAATTCTCGTTCCGCGCCGTTCCAGTCCCATTCGAAGTGCTCTTTTACCAGACCTAGCGACGTGTGCGCTTCAGCGAGGCTGTCGTCAATGTCCAGAGCTTGCATCGCGGAGGCTTTTGCTTTCGGCCACGCCTCGGATGGTTGTAGGTATCCGGCACCGCCCAGCAGACTGTAGGTATCGGCCAGCCCCGCGTAGGACAACGCATAGCGCGGATCTTTTTGCACGGCTTGGCTGAAGTAGTCCGCTGCTTTCTTGAAATCGGCCTGCGTCCACTTGTTCCAATAGAACAGACCCTGTAAATAAAACTGATACGCCTCGGCGTCTTCAGTCGGACGCTTGGCCAACAGCTTTCTCTCTTCGCCGGCGAGCCGCGGGCGCAAGCGTCCGTAAATGTCTCCGGCAATCTCTTGCTGTACGGCCACAAGATTGGAAAGCTTGCGGTTGTACTGCTCGCCCCAGATCTGCCGGCTGTTTTGTACATCTTCCAGATTCACGCTGATCATCAATTCATCGCCGGACTGAATGAGCCTGCCCGTTAGAATGGCCCGGACGTGCAGATCCTGGCCCACCTTTTGCGGATCCATCGTATGGCCTTTGTAGCGAAATACCGTGTTGCGCGACATTACCGCCAGGTTCGGAAGTTGCGAAAGGCTGTTGATCAAACTTTCAGTGATTCCGTCGCTCAGATATTCCGTTTTGGGGTCGTTGCTCAAATTTGTGAAGGGCAAGACGGCGATGGAATCGATGTGCGCCGGAGCTGATCCTCCAAAAAGACGCTGCCGCACGTTGCCCAAATTGAATGCCAGCCCGAGCAGCACCAACACAAGAGCACCCGCCCACGCAAAATGGGGCCAATGCCTCCGCACCGCTTGGCGCGAGGCTTGGCCGGTTGTAAACGGCAGCGCGCGCGCAGAATCCGTGTCGCGCTTCAACCGTTGCAGATCCGCTCGCAGGTCCGAGGCGGTCCGGTAACGCAGCTCCCGGTCTTTTTCCAGCGCTTTGGCAATAATCTGTTCCAGTTGCAAGGGGATGGCAGGGTTCAGGCGAGCTGGCGGCGTGGGGGGGCGGTTCAAGATCGCATCGAAGATTACCCCAGAAGTATTTCCGCTAAACGCTCGCTGCCCGGTACACATTTCATAAAGAACCAGCCCCAGGGAGAACAGATCCGTGCGTTCGTCGAGTTCTTGACCACGAACTTGCTCGGGGGACATGTAGGCGACCGTGCCCAGTGCCACCCCGTCGCTAGTTAGATGAGCGTCTTGGGTTGTGACGCCAAAAGTTGTTGCTGCCTGTTTGGCTCGACCCGCGCCCTTTCGCTCGGGCATAAGCTTGGCCAAGCCAAAATCGAGAAGCTTCACCTGGCCGCGATCGGTGAGGAAAATATTAGCCGGCTTGATGTCGCGGTGAATGATGGCCTTGGCGTGGGCCGCTTCGAGCGCATCTGCCATCTGGTAGCCATATTCCGGCACGCGCTCAAGCTCAATGGGTTTCCCCGAAATCCGGTGTTTCAGCGTCTGACCTTCGAGGAATTCCATGACGATGAAGTTTTGACCCTCATACTGGTCCACGTCATAAATCGTGCAGATGTGAGGATGGTTGAGCGACGATGCGGCTCGTGCTTCCCGCTGGAATCGTTCGATCGCCAAAGGTTCCTTGGAAAGCTCTTCGGGGAGAAACTTCAAGGAAACGTGGCGGCCGAGTCTGAGGTCCTCGGCTTTATACACCACTCCCATCCCGCCTCCGCCCAGCTTCTCGAGGATGCGGTAATGGGAGACGGTTAGCCCGATCATTGAGAGGAAACCGCCATTGGCAGGTCATATTAGGTTGCGCCTGGACACAAGTCAACGCCAAGGGCGCCTGCGCGTTCGAATGCTGGTGTTGGAGTGCTGCAGCCGAGCCGCTGCCTAATTAGTCCATGTGGTGGTGCATGGCGAAGACTTTGTCGACAGAGTTTTCGTACGGGTACACGTGGACCATCCAGCCGAAGATGACAGGCTGGAAGCGGCCATTCGCAGCGTCGCAGTCTTCTTGCGTGGCGAGCGATCCCTTTAACCCAAACTTAGTCCAATCCGCGTTCCCAAACTGTCCCTTCTGTGGCATGCATAGGTTGGTGTGCAAATGCCACATGGCCACGCTGAGAGGGACGCGCGCGTTGAGCTGCTCTTCCGTCGCGCGCTTGGGCATGGTGTACATGGCGCCGACCAGCTCGTAGCCCGTCGAAGATTTCTTGTAGAGCAGGGAAGTCGGGCGCGCGGGATCGAACGTGAATGCTTCAAGGAATCCGTTAACGTATTTCGTGAAGTGATATTCGGGCTGCGGAAAATTCGGCAGAAAGATTTTGTAACCGTCGTTCAGGGCGGCGTGATAGTCCTTGTATTTCTCGATGCCGGAGCGAAGTTGCGTGACGATTTCGTTGGCCCGCGCGGCGTCTTCTGGTGTTTGCGGGCGCATCGCCGTCATGTGCATGTGGAGATTGTGCGCGTCCATGTGCCCGGGCGTCATATCGTGAACGGCGTGCGCTTCGTTGGCCTTGGCGTCGTCCATTTCCATGCCGGACATTTTGCTGTGGTCCATCGGCTGCGATACTTGCGCCTGCGAGCTAGCGGATTGCTGGGCATCCTGCATGGGCGCCGTGGGCGCGCGATGGCTGGGGATGGCAGCGAGCAGGACGCTTACCAGAAAAAGTGCGCCGAATAAGATGCCGGCTTTGGCGGCGAGATGGATGAATGTGCTGCGGGCTGACATGACAATTCTCCTTACCTAATAATACGCATCGCGAAGCCGCGGGATTTCAGCGCGTG
>JBGQDD010000457.1:0-3096 GCA_041495665.1 Candidatus Acidiferrum sp. | reverse complement strand
CCCAGCAAGAACCCGGGTACTCCCGACACAAAAAACGCCCATCGCCAGCCGTATCGCGCCGCCACTTGCGTCGTCAGCACCGGCGCGATCGCCAAGCCAACCAGCGCTGCGGCGCTCACCACGATCCCGATATTCCGTCCGCGCCGCGTTGGGTGCGACGATTCCTCGATCATTGCAGCCATGATCGACCAGCCTGGTCCTCCCGCAATCCCCAAGAGCGCGCGAACCAAGAGGAGCTGATGGAAACTATGCACCATCCCCGAAATCCAGGACAGCATCGAGAAGAGGAACACCACCGGAACGAGGATCGGCTTTCGCCCGACGCGATCCGACAGCGCGCCGAAAAAAAGTGCCGAAAATGCCCAGGTAACCGCCACCACCGAACCCAGCATGCCAATCTGTTGGTGGCTCAAATGAAATTCAGGCGCGAAGTACGGAGCCAGAAAGTGCTGTGATGTCCGGTCGAGAAAAACCGTGCCCCAGGAGAAGAAGAGGATTGCAACCAGGGTGTTCTCATATCGCTTCGCTTGCTCCATGGAGTTTTCCAATCCTCCCAGTGCTTCGAATGCCCGATCAGGTCGATCGAATTCCCGGCGTCTTGCCCTAATTTCGTTTTGCGATAGGCAGCTTTTATTTCAAGAACATGCAAAGCTCCTGCGCCGCCGCTTTCAGGTGCGGTAGAAATCGCATCAGCAGATCCTGAAGCGAAATCCGCTGCGCGTGCGCGCCGACGTTGAGCGCCGCAACCACCTTTCCGGTTGGGTTTCGAATCGGCACGGCCAAAGATCGCAACCCATGCTCCAATTCCTGGTCAATGAAGGAGTAGCCATTGCGTTGCACCATCCGCAGAATCTGCCGAAGCTTTTCCGCGCTGGCCACGGTGCGTTCGGTGTAGCGCGTAAACTCGATGCTCGCAAGCAGCTCTTCGAGTTTTTCCGGCGGCAAGTCCGCGAGCAGAATTCGTCCCATCGATGTGCAAAACGCGGGCAAGCGGCTACCGACACCGAGATCGATTGACATGATGCGCGTAACGTTGGCGCGCGCGATGTAAACAATCTCCGGGCCGTCCAGCGTCGCAATCGAGCAAGACTCATGCAAGACTTGGCTGACGTGCTCCAGAACCGGCTGAGCCGCCACGGCAAGTGGCATCGATGAAATGTAGGAGTGCCCGAGTGTCAAGACGCGCGGCCGCAAATGAAAATGCCGGTTATCCTCGGAGCCCGCAAATCCCAGCTTCGAAAGCGTGTAAAGACAACGCCGCACTGCTGCGCGCGAAAAACCCGTCTTGCTGCTGATCTGTGAAATGGTTTGTTGCCGCTTCGTTTGAGAAAACGCCTGGATCACCGCAAGGCCTCGGGCGAGCGAAGTCATAAAGTTGGGGTCGCCATGCAGTTTGTCGTATTGAGGTGCTGGCGTTGGCACAGGTTCCACCAGTCCTGCAGATGCAGGCCCGGGGCGCGACTGTTTTCTGAAACCTGCATTCGAACCGGCTACTGGCATAAGCGTCCCCCTCAACTCTTTCATTCGAACGGGAGAGAGAATACACGATTTTGTCCGATATGCGCACAGCTTTTCGATAATCGGCTTGACGGCAACGATTCGAATGCATAAATTGCCTTCGGGCGCGGGCTGGAACTGCGCGGGGCTGGCATTCCGAGCGAGCGGGGCCACTATCGTTCCCTTCGCTGCGGACTGGCGTTCGAATCGGCAAGAGATGCGAACACGCCCTTGTGGCAGGCGGCGGTTCGAATCGAGCGGGGATGCAGTGGGTGGGGCTTTGCGAGGGGTGACGTTGGAATGGGAGGTTGTCATTCGAATGGGAGGTGCGGCGTGGTAATTTTGTGGAATGGCACGGAAGGAGAATCATTGCATGAGTAGCATTGCGGGATACCGGCGGCCGTACCCGGGCACACAGCCGAATCATCTGCACCCTCACTACGTTTCCTCCGTGCTGCGCTCTCCCTCGAAGCCGCTGGTCTACATGCCGCACACGCTTACGGAAGTGACGGGGCCAGTGTTCGGAAAAGAATCCGTTGATGTGAAGGCCTTCGATCTGACGAAGCAACACTCCGGTGAACCTCTCGGGGAACGGATCATCGTGAGCGGGCGTGTTTTGGATGAAAACGGGCGGCCCGTTGCGCACACGCTCGTGGAAGTGTGGCAAGCGAATTCAGCGGGGCGTTATTTGCACAAGGTCGACCAGCATCATGCGCCGCTCGACCCGAATTTCACCGGCTGCGGCCATGCCTTGACGGATAGCGAAGGCCGGTATCGCTTCGTCACGATCCGCCCCGGCGAGTATCCCTGGGGCAACCACCACAACGCGTGGCGCCCGGCGCACATTCATTTCTCGCTTTTTGGGCCTGCTTTCGCCACACGCCTCGTCACGCAAATGTATTTTCCGGGCGATCCGCTGATTCCCTTCGATCCCATTTTCAATTGCACGGCGGATGACAAGGCGCGCAACCGGCTGATTTCGGTTTTCGACTGGGAGAGCACCATTCCGATTCACGCGCTCGGCTATCGCTTCGACATAGTTCTCAGCGGCCGCGAAGCCACACCACTGGAGAAATGACATGAGCTTGCAGGCGACAACGTCACAGACGGTCGGTCCTTACTTCGCGATTGGTCTAACCAGATTGAGAAAGGTCGATCTCGCGGCAGCGGGGGTTTCCGGGGAAAAAATAACGATTGCCGGACGCGTGCTGGACGGTAAAGGCAATCCCGTAGTGGATGCCCTTCTCGAGATTTGGCAGGCGAACAGCCACGGCAAATACGCGCATCCCGAAGACAATCAGAACAAGCCGCTGGAGGCAGGGTTCCAGGGATACGGGCGAATCCCGGTAGATGACAACGGCAGATTTGCGTTCACGACGATAAAGCCTGGCCCGGTTCCCGGCCCGGCCGGAAAGCCACAGGCTCCGCACATTGCGGTGTCCGTGTTCATGAGAGGTTTGCTTCGGCGGCTCGTCACACGCATCTACTTCCCGGATGAAGCGGCTAACTCCGGCGATTTTATTCTGAACCTGGTTGAGTCTGAGCGGCGCGGAACACTTGTTGCGAAAAGGACTGCGGGCCAGGCAGGCACGCTGGAAT
>JBGQDD010000456.1:0-3097 GCA_041495665.1 Candidatus Acidiferrum sp. | reverse complement strand
TCCGCCAGCTTGTAGTACACCGCGGCCTCACCTGGATTCAGTTCCAGTTCCTTCTGAAACTGTTCGATGGCCTCCGGAATGCGTGATTTGTAGAGGTAGAGCTCTCCGAGCAGCATATGCGCGCGCGGAAGCTTCGGATCGAGTCCCACAGCCTTTTTCGCATACTCTTCCGCCACGGGTGCAAAATCCTGCCGCAGCAGCATGCGCGCGGCAAACAAATACGCGGCCGCTGAATCATCTGGCACGCCGAACATCCTGGCAAACGCTTTGCGCGCGCTGGGATAATCTTGCGTCTGCATGTAGCAAATACCCAGAATATACGCGGCATCGACGTTGGCGCTGGGATACCACGTCTGGACCTTCTCAAGCGGCGCTATGGCTTCGGCCGGCCTTCCCGCGAGGTAATAAGAAAGACCCATCAACTGCACCGCTTCGTTATCGGCCGGATCTTCGTCCAAGGCTTTCTTAAAGCTTGCCGCGGCCTTTAGGAAATCGCCTTTCCGGTAGTTGGCGATGCCGATTTGCCGCACCACACCGCGCCGCGCCGGCTCCGCCGCGGCGATGCTATCGAGCAGCGCCAGCGCTTCATCGTTCTTTCCTTGCTGCATCAGGCGAGTGGCTTGTTCGAAGCTGCCGCCCTGCGGAGCGGGCGATGCACCTTGCGACGCGGGATCTTGCTTCGACGCATCCTGCAAAGGCTGTGGTTGCGCCTGCGATGCCGCGCAGACTGCCACCACACCAGCCAGCAGGCAACGAAAATGGATTCGGAGCAGTGTCATCTGGAACTTCCCGGCACTAACTAGACCACGAATAGAGCATAAAAAACGGGGAGCCTGTCAGGGGCTCCCCGTCGGGGTGGTGGGGTGTCCTCGTCTTTGTTAGAAAGAGAATCTCAACCCAAATGTGAGCAGCCGCATCGACGTGTTATTTTCGATGTTGGTTATCTTCCCTGCATCTTTGGTAGGATCCGTGTTCGGACCCGCGCAATCGATACAAGCATTGCCCTGGGTGTAGTTGAAGCCCATGACCGGGTGGTTAAAGATGTTGTTGGCATCCATGCGGAACTCCGCCTTGAAACGCTCTGTGATGCGGAAATTCTTCGCGAGCGAGAGATTCGACGTAAACAGGTGCGGTCCACGGAATGAGTCCATCCCAATGTTGCCGAGAGTACCCGCCGCTGGGCGGGCAAAAGAGCCTCCCGTCGCACCGTTAGTAAGCAGCTCCGGAATCGGTGTGAACCAAGTGAGGAACCCGTTCACTCTTTTGACACCAAGGGAGAACGAGCCGGAAGCCCGATCGGGGCGGCAGACGCCGACATCCTGGTCCGAGCCGCAGTCTTTGTAGCTTGGAGTCCACGGCAGACCCCCGCTCCAGTTGGTGATGCTGGTCAGTCTCCATCCGCCGATGACATAGTCCGTCAAAGTGTTGGCATCGCCCATGTACTTTTTGCCCTTGCCGAACGGCAGCTCGTACAAAATGTTGGTTACCCAAACGTGATTGCGGTTCACGTTCATGGGGCCATAGGCGATCTTGGGATCGATGGCGAAATAGTTGCTGTCATAGAATCTCGCGCGGGAGAAGGTGTAATGCGAGACGAATTGCAGTCCCTGGGAGATTCGCTTTTCGACTTTTAGCTGCAACGCATTGTAATTGCTGCTTGCATCCATGCCAAAGTAGTTCCCCATGTCCGACGAGCAGCAAGTCAGCTGATCCGCCGGCAGAACATTAGCTTGGCCACAGACTCCCAGCGGGACAGAACAATCAGGATAGGTGAAACGGTTGAAGAAGGGACGTCGGTTGTCCGGATTCGGACCACCAAAACCAACGATGCTTCTCTGATTGACGTTATATGTCGGCCCGTCACCGGCGAACCCGTGCGTTCCTTTATTGCCGATGTAAGACACTTCCACTGTCATCGTGGATGTCAACTGGTGCTGCACCGTGGCGTTCCACATATCTATGGCAGCCGGGCGTTGCACCGTCGGACGAATTCGCGGATCCACGCTGTTTTGCGGTCCGCGCAATGGAATCGTGCCGTTTGCGGAGACGGCCGGGAACTGAGAGGGTGGTGGCCCTGTGGCAGAATCCATCTGATACACGGGAACGTTGTCATTGATGTTAGCGGAATTGAGGTCATGCGCGCCGATCGCTTGGTGAACAAGGACGGGAAGGTTCTGCGTCACGGCATGGCCAAAGTTCGACCCGAATACTCCTATGTCGAAACTGCGACCGTAGCCGATGCGTACGACAGTTTTTGGCCGCACTTGATACGCGATGCCGACTCGCGGCCCGAATGCGCCGAGATAGTTTCTAATGTTGCCGTTTAATCCGTACGGACCGAAACCGCCCACCCGGATGACGCCCTGGTCGAGGTTTGCAAAACCTCCGTTGCCCTTGGCATTCACGGATTCAGGGAGGTAGTCCTCCCACCGGATGCCGTATGTGACCGTCAATTTGCTGCTCATGCGGAATTGGTCCTGGGCATACAGGAAAAAGCGCTTCTGACTTTCTGCAGCAGTTTGGCTCACGCTGGCGAAGCGCTCGAAGTGCGAAACCTCACCCAGCAGGAACGAGGCCAGATCCAAGCCGCCGGTTTGTACAAATTGATTTTTCACAGGGTCGAAAACCCTATTGGCTGTTTCGTTGTGGTTGAAGACTAGTTGCCCCGTCCGATTGGCGTCGCTCGGGAAGCGCAGGTTGTGCGCAAAGCGAAGGTCCGCTCCAAACTTCATGGAATGATTGCCCGCTACTTTGGTCCAGTTATTGACGAACTGGTATTGGTGCTCGCTTTCAATCAGCGGGCAGTTGCATCGTGAAGGATCTAGGCCGTCGCCAAAATTGGTCAGCGTGCCGTCAAACTGGAAAGCCGGGAGGCCACCCGTGGACGAATCGCTGGAATCATTTAGTCCGTGCAGCCCCAGAGCTTCCGCCGCCGCGACGTTCGCGTCCGGCTTGATGGAATGCGGATTGTACTGGAACCAGCCAAACCGGAAGTCCGTGAGCAGTGTGGTGCTGATCGCCTTGTCGAATCCCGCCGCCAAGCTGTGGTTGTGAATGTTGGAGCTGCCACTCAAGCCCCCGACTCCGCCGCCTAAAC
>JBGQDD010000455.1:0-3100 GCA_041495665.1 Candidatus Acidiferrum sp. | reverse complement strand
TGACTTCATCATCCTGGATGTATTGATGCCGGAGATGAACGGCCTCGAAACGTTGAAGGAATTGATGCAGGTGGACCGCAGCCTCAACGTCATCATGCTGTCGTGCTCGAACGAGGTAGGCACAGTCGTCGAAGCCATCCGGATTGGTGCGCATGACTACCTGACCAAACCTTTCGAGAAGACGGAGCTGGACGCGGCGATGCTGAAGTCGCGGCAAAAGAAGGAGCTGGCCACGGAGAATCAGGCGCTACGCGATTACTGCGATCAAGTTACCGAGGATTTGAGTTTTCTGGCCGCCAGCCCTCAAATGGTGCGAATCCGCCAGCAGATTCTGCAGATCGCACCGGTAGACGTGCCTGTTTTCATCTGTGGCGAGAGCGGCGTGGGCAAAGAAGTTGTTGCGCGAATGATCCACTTGCGCTCGAAGCGGCGAAACCAGGCGTTCGTGAAAGTAAATTGCGCGGCTTTGCCGGGCGAACTTCTGGAATCGGAACTTTTCGGATTCGAGCAGGGCGCGTTCACGGGTGCGGTGCGCAGCAAACCCGGCAGGTTTGAAATGGCCAACAAGGGCACGATCTTCCTCGATGAAATCGCGGAAATGAGCACGCACTTACAGGCAAAACTGCTACACGTCCTGCAGGATCACCAGTATTCGCGGCTGGGCGGGCGGCACCTGGTGGAGACCGACGTGCGCGTGCTGGCGGCCACAAACGTTGATGTCCAGGAAGCGATGAAGACTGGGCGGTTCCGCGAAGATCTCTATTACCGGTTGAACGTTTTGTCCATCAACGTGCCGCCACTCCGTGAGCGGACGGCAGAGATTCCGCTGCTATTCCGTCATTTCCTGCAGAAGTACAGCGAGAAATTCGGCAAGACGCCGCCGGGACCTTCCAAGTATCTTCTGGATGCAGCAGTGAACTATCCCTGGCCGGGCAACCTGCGCGAACTGGAGAATTTCGTAAAGCGCTACGTGATTCTCGAAGACGATGAAGGCAGCTTGCGCGAATTGGTGGAGATGTCCTCGACGCGTCAGCGCACTTCTCCACGGGAGGAGCCAGCGCCTCCCAAGCAGCAGGGGTTGAAGGCCCTGGTGCGCGGCTTAAAAGACGAGGCGGAGATGGAAGCGATCGCCGACGCGCTGGAAAAGACGCGCTGGTGCAGGAAGGACGCCGCAAAAATGCTCGGCATCAGTTACAAAGCGCTGCTTTACAAGATGCGACAATTTAACTTGGATACGCCGCGCACCCGGAAATCAGCAGCGGTACCAGAGGCTGAAGAGCCGGCCCCGGTGGTGGGAACGCGGCGCGACTAACGCTACCAGCCATTCCAGTCATTGATTTCAGGGACGCGGGCGGGGGAAAGGGCATTTGCGGAAGCTTGTGGAGGCGGTAGTCTCGGCCGCACGAAAGAAATCGAAACTTTCGTTGGCGAGAGCCGCTGGGTTTTGGTGCTGCAATAGATGTGGCACGAATAGCTATAGTAGTTATATATAATAAGAATTAAGTGGGAATCAGGTTGGGGCAGCCGGGGGAATTCTGAGTCAGCGTAAATCTCATGGCAGGACCTGATGATCGCCAAATGAGTATTGGAGCTCGCGTCGCCAGACGGGTACGAGGCTGGAAAATGGCACGCGCAGATCGATTCAAGGTATTGAGATAAGCGTGTAACCGAGTTTGCGCAATTGAAGTAAGGGAAATTTTGCAGGGAAACGCGGGTAAGCCAAGATATCCGCGGCGTCGCTGAGAGGATGGGGAATGACGGAACGCCGTACAGCTCGACGCTATGACTTATCCTTGCCGATCATCATTCGAATCCCCACGGAACGGACACTGGATTCGCAGCAGGGCAAGACCCGCGATATCTCCACACGCGGTCTCTATTTCGTTGTGGATCAGAACCTGGAATCCGGTTCGCAACTGGACATCACGCTGACGCTTCCCGCGGAGATCACGCATGGTTCAGAGGTTTTTGTCCGAGCGCTGGGCAAAGTGGTACGGGTGGAGCGCCGAATGGAAGACGGCAATGCCCGCATGGGCGTTGCCGCAGTGATTGAGCGGTACGACATTATTCGCGGGGAAGCTGCGCGGGCCTGACCGGTGTTTCCTGGGCCGGCGCGTATCGCTTCCTGCCTGACGGTGCGCGAGTATCTCTCCTCTGCTCTATCGCCCCGCATTTTTTCCTGGTGGGAACTTTCTGGAATTCATCTTGCAATCCAAGCTGGGTTGGGCCTACTATCCGGCCAGAATGTCCCGCGGAGGGTCCAGTGAAAGTTTCGGATCTCATCGGGTCCCGCAAGGAAGTTTTCTCCATCACGGAAGAGACGAGCGTGCATCAGGCCGCGCAATATCTGCGCGAGAAGCAGGTGCGCTCGGTCGGCGTGAAGAATGCGAGCGGCAAGCTTACTGGCGTTATTTCTCATAGCGATATTTCCGATAAAGTCGCCGCGGAAAACAAGTGTCCTGCCTGGATGAAGGCCTCGGATATCATGACGCGCGAGCTCGTCACCGTGACGCCGGAGGTGACGCTGGAAGATTGCTTGCGTTTGATGGAGCAGAACGCGATCTTCCATCTGCTCGTTGTCGATGAAGGGCAAAGCTTCAAGGGGATGCTCTCGATTAGCGACATCTTGCGCGTGGTTGCGTCGGACGAGAAGGCCCGCGCGGACCTGTTGGAGTCGTTCATATTTCCACAGAGATAGAGTTCGATCTGAGGCGGTCAATGATGAGCGGAGCTCTCCCCGGCTCCTTTGACCCGCAACGAGCAAAGTAGAGAAAATGTTTTGCGATGTAGGGAGATATTTTTGCTCTTCAGTTTCTTTGAACGCGAGCCTGTCTTCCAGGCTGGTACTATAACTGTCTTGTCGGCCTTGGACTTAACTCATTCAAGACAAATGATTTAGCGCACGAACACGGGATCCGACGTGTCCTAATCCGCCTGCGTTCAGTGGCCCGCAGGGTGCAGTTCTGATTGAGTCAAAGCCTTTTATTGAACATGTTTGCACCAAAACCTAGGAAGAACACACACGCCGAACCGATTGACTTCCTCCCTCCGGACGAAGTCGTATTTGGCTCGTCGGCGAGAATGATGGAGTTGCAGCAGC
>JBGQDD010000454.1:0-3101 GCA_041495665.1 Candidatus Acidiferrum sp. | reverse complement strand
TTAAGACCATAACCAACCATCTCGGACTCAAGCGCCTGCATGTCATCGCGCACAGCATGGGCAATCGCGCCGTGTTAGGCGTTCTGGAAAAATGGGTCAAGGCGCAGGACGTGGCGCCATTTAGCCAACTCGTGCTGGCGGCGCCGGACCTAGACGCGGCAACATTGTCGAATCGTTCGACCCATTTCTCAAAATGCGATCGTGTGACGTTGTATGCATCGCGGGCCGATTGGGCGATTATCGCTTCGCGCAAAATCCACAAGTATCCTATAGTGGGCGATGCCGATCCACCCCTGGTCATTGACGGCGTCGATACTATCGACGCGACCGTTGCCGGTAAGGACGTGTTGGGTCTAGGCCACAGCTATTTTGCCCAGAAATCAAAAATTTTCAGCGACCTGTTCTACGTGATCACGCAACACGCTATCCCTGCACGAAAACGGGCCTTTATCCATCCCAGTGTCCCCCCTGGATACTATGTGCTTTGAGATTTCCCTTGTAGAGCCGTGGAATCTGGCTTTGCTCTCTTGAGAATCTTGTTCGATGGCGTGAGGCGCGCCATGAATCCAACTAAAATCATCTTGCTCCTGCTCGTCGTCCAATCTCTCGGCTGCTCCGGTTCGCTCCCGCGCCGCGACTTGGAGCAAGAACGGCAAGAAGAAAAGAAAGAAAGCGCGCCGCCGACGTTCATTTATCGGCCATAAAAAACAGGCGAGAGGCCCTTCGACTCAGCTCAGGGCAGACATCTACGACATCAAGTACCGGAAAGGCCGTCCGACTACTGGAAACAAGAGCGATTTGCCCTATGGCTAAACTCCGCCAACAAAAACTCGGCTTCATGCACGACCTCCTGACCGGTCGCGCGCGCGTGAAGGTCGGGGAGCCTGGTGGGCAGGCAATACCACCATGAAAATCGAAATTGACACATTGGATTTTCATGGTATCCTGTCCGCATGATCGACCGACCTGATCACCTCTCCGCCATCCGTGCCGCCCTGGAACGGAGCAGGATCGTGGCGCTGACCGGCCCGCGTCAGTGCGGCAAGACGACCCTGGCGAGGCAACTGTTGCCGGAGGACTCCGTCAATTACTTCGACCTGGAAGACCCGGTGAGTATAGCGCGGCTGGATGAGCCTATGACGGCGTTGCGTGAATTGAAGGGGTTGGTGGTGATCGACGAAGTGCAGCGGCGGCCCGATTTGTTCCCAGTGTTGCGAGTGCTGGCGGACCGGAAGTCGCCCCCGACCAAGTTTCTTATCCTCGGCAGCGCGTCGCAGGAGCTGATGCGACAGTCCTCGGAGACACTGGCCGGACGGCTGGAGACGTGGGAGATGGGAGGCTTCGACCTGCGGGAGTTGGGTACGGACGCCGAACCCCGGCACTGGCTGCGTGGGGGATTTCCGTTGTCCTATCTGGCACGGACCGATTCGGACAGCGCGGCTTGGCGGAAGAATTTCATCCAGACTTTCTTGGAACGTGACCTGCCGCAATGGGGCATCCAAGTCCCGCCCATGGCGCTATGGCGCTTCTGGAGCATGCTGGCCCACTACCACGGGCAGACCTGGAAGGCCGCCGAGCCGGCGCGCTCGCTGGGCGTGAGCGAGCCGACGGCTCGCCGTTATCTTGACATCCTTACCGGAGTATTCATGGTGCGCCAACTCCAGCCCTGGCACGCGAACTTGAAGAAGCGGCAAGTGAAGGCAGCAAAGATTTACTTCCGCGATACGGGGTTACTGCATCAACTCCTGGGCATCCGTACCGAGCGGGAACTGATGAGCCATCCTAAGAGCGGCGCGTCATGGGAGGGCTACGTGATTGAGGAGGTTCTCCGGGCGGTGGAGCCGGACGAAGCGTATTTCTGGGCCACGCATCAGGGGGCCGAAATTGATTTGTTGCTGCGCAAAGATGGGCGACTGTTCGGCGTGGAATGCAAACGCGCGGATGCGCCGCGACTGACGCCCTCAATACGGATCGCACTTGCGGATTTGAAGCTGCAAAGAATCGCCGTTATCTATCCGGGAAAGCGGCGATATGCGCTGGCGGATAAAGTGGAAGCAGTGCCACTCACGGCAGTGGTCAAAGGGATGCAGGGACTTTTTCCCAAAAACAAATGATCCGCTAGTCATGAAACGAATCATGCAAAAGAAACCGAAAGTGAGAGCCCGTCGTACGCGTCGAGGGTCAGGTCTTGGATCTTGCTGTGGCCGGATGAAATGCTTTTTTGACCGGAAGGGTGCCGGGGATGCGATTGGATGAAAAGCAGCGTAGCCATCGCGATGACGCCTGAAACCGGAAATACGTGAGAGAAGGAGCAAATTGTCATGCATGTCGATACCGCGATCCTGAGCCTCGAAAATCCCGTCTTCCGAACCTATGTATTGGCCGCCGGCATCATGATCCTAAAGCTGATGCTCCAACCATGGATGACGGTAGTGCGCATGATGCAGGCGGGTGGTGGATTCCGCAGTCCCGAAGACGCCAAAAGAAGTCCACTCAACCCCAAACCGGATCCCGCCCAACTCGAGGTCAATGAGTATGTGGACCGCTCGCGCCGAATTAATTTAAACGACCTGGAGAGCATCCCCGGCTTTCTCGCAGCCGGATTCCTGTTTGTGCTTGCCGATCCGCCATTGCTGCTTGCCCAAATATTAATCTGGACCTACGTCGCTTCTCGGGCGGCACATTTCGTCGCCTATGTGACGGCTCAACTACACGATGTCCGCGCATTCTGTTGGACTTGGGGCTCGCTGTCAGTGATCACGATGGCGGTTTATGCGCTGGCGAAAGCCCTCTAAGGACTTGGATCTGTCGCGCTCTGGGGGATAGGTCGTTGGGATCGAATCTTGAATTTTGATGTTCGAAAAAATATCCGCTGTCCGGCGCCACGTATCCCGCGTGTTCTACGCCCAGTCGATGCTCACCCAGGCTCCACGGTTCATGTCAAGTTGGCGATATCCTCTTTAATCACGGCAGAAAGCTCAGATCGATGAGCTGTTGCGGGCTGAGGCTCTTGGCTTTTGGATCGTCTTCGGCAGCGGCATCGAGGACAAGCTGCATGCCCTTAAAAGTGGGCTTGCCGTCCCTGGGGAGTATCTTCACCC
>JBGQDD010000453.1:0-3113 GCA_041495665.1 Candidatus Acidiferrum sp. | reverse complement strand
GCCATCGGAAAGTTCCAGGGAGTAATCAGGCCGCACACGCCAATGGACTGCCGCACGCTCATCGCAAACTTGTTCGGCAGTTCCGAAGGAGTCGTCTGCCCAAACAGCCGCCGCCCTTCGCCGGCCATGTAATACGTCATGTCGATGGCTTCCTGGACGTCCCCGCGGGCTTCCGCGAGGACTTTGCCCATTTCGCGCGTCATGTCCTTCGAAAAGTCTTCTTTGCGCCGCAGCAGCAGCTCCGCCGCGCGATACATAATCTCCGCCCGCTTCGGCGCAGGCACCAGCCGCCACTTCTTGTACGCTTCCTTGGCGGCGTCAACCGCCTGGGTGGCGTCTTCCTCCGTTCCGGAGACGAACATCCCTACCAGTTCATCGGTGTTGGCCGGGTTGCGGTTTTCGTAGGCTTTCCCGCTCCGCGAATCCACCCATTCGCCGTTGATGAAATTCTTGAACATCCGAGGCGCAACTGACGTAGCCATACTTCCTCCTCAATCCCTGAAGCTTGCCGCTTTGCTTTTCGTCTGGTCCTCTGCGGGTTTGAACGAGAAACACTGCCGCGTGGAAGTTAAATTCTACCGTCGCCCGTCAGGTTGGTCAAATTTCGATATTTTCTGGTATCTTCCGCTTTGGAGCGAGCTGACGTCAGCAATCCCCGGTGAATCCCTTGTGTTTCAACGAGCATCCAATGTGTGGTATGAAAGCACCCCGCTTCAACGGTTGACTTGCCTGCTTCCTCGTAGAGGGGTCCCTCTACGTGATCGCGCTTGCGGCGCAGGCCCTGGTTCGTCTATTCAGGGCCGCGTCTTAGCGCTACGTTTCTGTTGTCAGCAACAACAGCGTCGCCTTTTATCACAACCTAAAATGCCTTCCATCAACAGCTTACAGTAACGTATTTGGCCCTTGACAACGCGATTACGACTGTGGTAGAGTAATTGACGTAGAAAAGTGCGCCCCGATGCCAGTCGGGGCTTTTTCTTTTTTTGGAGTGCGGCAGCTTGCTGCCGCTTTTCTTCTGTAGTGGCGGGGCTTGCCACGCGCTCCAGCCCCAATCCGCCCTGCGTCGTACATCGGCATCCCTGGCGGTGGTTCTCCGTGAACTCTGTGCTCTTGTCTCTGTGATCTCTGTGTTAAGGCTTTGTTCTTTTCCTTTCCTCGGTTTCTTGACAGTTGTCAAATCTCAACTTCCCTATTCCCACTCAGGACCAAAACGATGAAAAACTTAAAACTCGACGCCGAACAGGCCTGGAAAGATTTTGAAGACCGCCTGGCGCCCCAGCTAAACTTTTCCGTGATCGACCGCGCCGTCTACTCTCATCTTTTCCGGCATAGCCGCCTCGAACGCACGCTCCGTTTCCGCTTTTCGATGTCCTGGCTTGCCGGCCGTATTCGTCTCTCGGAAAAAACCACTCGCCAGTCGGTGCGTCGCCTGATTGCGCGAGGCGTGTTGCGCTTGGTCGAACGCAGTTGCCAGGCCCATCACGTCGTTTGTGTGCGGCTGCCCCAGGAAGTTCGCGCTCTGCGCGCTGCCAAGACCGCAGCCCACGGCTCCGCCCGAACTTCACGCGGCGCCAGCTTCGCGGAGACCGATTTCCTCCAAACCCAGGCGCTCCGCCGCGCCATGCACGCCCGCGAGGGCGGCCGCTGCTTCTATTGTCTGCGCCGGCTCATCCCCCAACGACGGTGCCTCGACCACGTTGTCCCGCAGGCAAACCTCGGCAGTAATTCCTTCCGCAACCTCGTCTCCTGCTGTCTGGATTGCAATTCCAATAAGGCCGAGCGCCACGCCGTCGAGTTTGTACGCTCGCTCTACCGCGACCGCCGCTTGAGCGCCCTCGAGCTCACCGGCCGCCTCCGCGCCCTCGATGAACTAGCCGCGGGAAAGCTCATCCCGCCACTTCCCGTCCCGAGAAAGAACGGAAACGGAAAGTAATAGTGGCACAGGCATTCCTGCCTGTGCGCTTTTGCCATACTCCAAGGTCACAAAAGCACTAAGATACAGTGCAGGTAAACATCAGAAAACGTCCCGGCTGCCCCCTTGGTTCCCTTGGTTCCGTAAAGCATGATATCCTTACTGTAAAGGAGGTAGGTAAAGATGGCGCCTTCCAGCACAATCAGCAGCAAGGGGCAAATCACCGTCCCTCTCGAGATTCGCAATCGGCTTGGACTGAAGAAGGGAGACCGTGTGGAATTTGTGGTCGACAAGGGTCGAACCACCATCCGTCCCGCACGCGCGCCGGAAAATCCCTTCGAGAAGTATGTCGGGGCGCTTCCTGCTTTCTCCAGCATCCATCAGGCAAATGCGTGGGTGCGCACGTTGCGTGACGAAGAAAGTTGAGCAACGGTGAGAACGGCAATCGATACTAACGTCTTCTCCGCCCTCTGGTCCAAGGAACCGTCAGCTTCAGACATCGCAAGAATTCTTGGCAATGCGAAGGCGGAAGGAGGTCTGGTCGTCTGCGGTCCGGTGTATGCGGAATTGCTGGCCTATCCGAAGGCCACGGAATCCTTCGTGAATGATTTTCTTGCAGACACGGGCATCACGGTGGACTTTGCGTTTGAACGGCCCGTGTGGGTTGAGGCCGGCCGTCGTTTTGCACGTTATGCGAAACGGCGTCGCAGGTCCGCGGGTCAGGGAGCGAAGCGTTTGCTGGCTGATTTCATCATTGGATCACATGCCATGGTGCACGCGGATCGTTTTATGACGCTCGATCCAAAGCGCTATGCGCGGGATTTTCCGGAACTGAAACTCGCCTAGTCTGTCTTCGTCACTTCGGAGAGATGGGGACGAGAGATGGCGAGAGATGGGAAGTTCCCCTTTTTCTAGAACCCCCAATCAGTATTTGCCCAACGGGATAGTTCAGATAAATATCAGAAAACATCCCTTCTGTCCCCTTGGTTCCCGAGTGAGTGTTAGTGGCTTCATCGTCCTGACTCCATTATATCGTGCTCATCAATCCGTTCACGGGCACACCAGTTGTCCATTCTCTTTCTTCGGCCACGCGTCCGGAACTTGCTTCTCACCGTAATCACCGCAAGCGAAGATAAATTTTTGATTGTGTCCCAAGTACACCAGCGGCACGTCGCTGCCCGGAACTGGCTTCCACTCTGGG
>JBGQDD010000452.1:0-3115 GCA_041495665.1 Candidatus Acidiferrum sp. | reverse complement strand
GTGCCGTACGAGAACCGCGTGCCGGACATCGACGCGACGATCGTCGAGCGGCTGCGCGACGCCGGCGCCGTGCTGTGCGCGAAGCTGTCGATGGGCTCGCTCGCACAGGGCGGCGTGTGGTTCGGCGGATCGACGCGCAACCCATGGTCGCCCGACAACAGCTCCAGCGGATCGTCGGCCGGCCCCGGCGCCGCGACGTCCGCCGGCCTGGTCGCCTTCGCCATCGGCACCGAGACGCGCGGCTCGATCATCTCGCCCTCGTCGACCTGCGGCGTCGTCGGGCTGCGGCCGACCTACGGCCGCGTCAGCCGCTACGGCGCGATGGCCCTCGCGCCTTCGATGGACAAGATCGGACCGATGGCCCGGAGCGCGGAGGACTGTGCGCGCATCTTTGCCGCCATCGCGGGTCACGACCCAAAGGACCGCGGAACGGTGCCCATCGACAAGGGCGCTTTCACCTATTCCCCGTCCATGGAATTGCGTTCGCGCCCGCTCAAAGTCGGCTGGCTCACCAATGCGTGGAAATTGCTTGAACCCGGCGTTGCAAAACCAGTCGAAGCCGCCACCCGGGTCCTCAAGAAGTATTTTTCGAGCGTGAAGGATGTCGCCTTGCCTGTTGGTCCCTGGGAGGAAGCGGGCAGCATCATCGTTGCCGTGGAGTGCGCCGCTTCTTTCCGCTCCCTGATTCGCTCCGGACGAGTTAGCGAATTAGCCGATCCGCTGGGCCAAATCGCCGGTTACGTAAACGAGCAGTATTCCGCTGCAGACTATTTGCAAGCCCTTAAGCTGCGAGAAATCGTGCAGAAAAAAATGGATTCCCTGTTCGAGATGTTCGACGTGATCGCGACTGCAGCGCAGCCTGTGCCAGCGACACCTCTGAGCTTGAATCTCGAGACAGGACTGGTCTTTCCCGACCCTCTCGGCGGCATCGGCAATATCTGCGGGCTTCCGGCGATGTCCGTTCCTTGCGGATTCACGGAAAAGAATCTTCCCGTCGGTCTGCAATTTGTGGGTAGAGCCGGTGACGATTTTGCAGTCATCCAGGCGGGGCGGACTTTCCAATCGCATACGGACTGGCATAAGAAGCATCCGAAGATTAATTAGGCATTTGCAGAGGATCTATGTTGCCGGAAGAAATGCCGGAGACTTTAGGTTTGTTTCAGGATTTCATGAACGGCGCGAAGAAGCGCCCAGCGGCTGAACGGTTTCGCTAGCAAACGCATGGCTGAGTCACCCCGCGCAGAGTCTACGGCGGCCCGTTCGCTGTAACCGGACATATATAGAACGCGAATCTCCGGGCGACTCTGCAGCAGTCGCGCAGTCAGTTCCTGGCCGGTCATTCCGGGCATGACCATGTCCGTGACGAGCAAGTCGATGGCGCCTTCGTACTTCTCCACCCTTTTCAGCGCCTCCGCACCGTCACGCGCTTCGATCACGGTGTATCCGCCGGATTCCAGAAACTCGCGAGCCACTTCTCGCACGTCCTGTTCGTCCTCGGCCAGCAGGATCGTTTCCGTTCCTCGCGGCGCCTCCGAGACCGTGCGCACTGCTCCAGCGCGCTCGACGGGCTGATCAACTCGCGGGAGATAAATCTTGAAAGAAGTCCCTCTTCCGACTTCGCTGTAGACCCAGATGAATCCGCCGCTCTGCTTCACGATGCCATAAACGGTAGCCAGGCCCAGCCCCGTGCCCTTGCCTTGCGGCTTGGTCGTGAAGAAGGGTTCAAAAATGTGTGCCTGCGTTTCGGCGCTCATCCCCGTACCGGTGTCCGAGACCGCCAGGAGAATGTAGCGACCCTCCCGGACAATGGGATGCACGGCGTTGTAAGTGTTATCCAATTCGGCATTCACGGTCTCAATAAGGAGCCGCCCTCCTTCCGGCATGGCGTCCCGGGCGTTGACGGCTAGATTCATGATCACCTGTTCCATCTGGCTGGCGTCCGCGCGGATCGCGCCCAGATCCTCGCAGCCGCGGATTACAAGCTCGATGTCCTCGCCGATCAACCTGGGTAGCAGCCTGCCCATTTCTTCTACGACGTCGTTCAGATTCATAACGTGGGGCTGCAAGACTTGCAACCGGCTGAAAGCGAGAAGCTGGCGTGTCAAAGCGGAGGCGCGGTCCGCGGCGCGGTCGATCTGTTCAATTTTTCTCGCATAGTGTTCGGAAGGAGGGAGGACATTGAGGAGAAGCTCCGTGTGCCCTTTGATCACCATCAGGAGATTGTTGAAATCATGGGCGACGCCGCCCGCTAGGCGCCCTACCGCCTCCATTTTTTGCGACTGGCGCAACTGCTGTTCTAGAAGTTGGCGTTCACTAATGTCCTGGGCGACCACCAGGCGGACATGCCTTCCTGCGTATTCCAACTGATGGGACGTGATTTCGACCTCGATAATCTTGCCGTCTTTTTTTCGGTGCTTCCAATTGCCTTGATAACGCCCGACGCCGCTGTATTGCTTCGAATGCTCGAGATACTTGACTCTTTCTTCTTCGGTGCGAATGTCGAGGACCGTCATGTTCTTGAATTCATTCAGGGAATAGCCGTACTGGCGGACCGCCGCATCATTCACTTCGAGGAAGCGCAACGTTTCATTGTCCTGCACCCACGTGGGAAGGGGGCTGTAGCTGAACAGCAGCCGGAACATTTCTTCGTTCTTACGAAGCGCGTCTTCCGCGCGACGCCGCTCGATGGCCAGAGCGATGTGCCCTCCCACGGAGTTCAAAAATTCCAGATCGCGAATGTCGTACGCATTTTCGTTTTGATAATGCTGGACGACCAGGACACCGATGGTTGCCGTGGGTGTTTTCAGAGGAACGCCGAGCCACGAAGGCGACGGAGAACCAACGAGCTCGACTTCACCTTCCGCCGCGAGCCGGTCAAATTCGCTCTGCGGAATCAACATCGGGGATCCCGTGCGGAAAACAAACGCGGTGCAGCTCCGGCCTACCTTTTGCGGTGCAGGCGCCACATCGATCTGGTCAACGAAAAATGGAAATGTAAAGGCGTCCCCCTCCTGATTGTGAAGGGCCACGAAGCAATTCTCCGCGTAAAGAACTTTCTTCAGCGCCTGATGGATGCCCTGCAACAGCTCGTCCAGGTTGGCAGTCTGGTTGAGGG
>JBGQDD010000451.1:0-3117 GCA_041495665.1 Candidatus Acidiferrum sp. | reverse complement strand
TGGCCGACGCGTGAGCCTTCCACATCGACGAGCAGGGTTCCTTCCTGAATCATTTCCCGGATGCGCGTCTCGATCAGGTTGTGACGCTCCATTTTCGAAGACAAAGCGCCGCGCACGTGCGCCGCGCGGACCACGGATTCCCCTGCTGCCGCCGCGTTGTAATGCGCCTCGCGCGCCAGGTCGGCGATATCGATGAAGCGCGCCGTGACTTTGTTTCTTCGCCCCGCCTGGCGCACGCCGTACTCCAGCATCGCCGCGAATGCGCCCCGATCGAACGGGTACAAATTTTCTTTCTCGGACAACGCGCGCAGCCGCCCCGCATATTCCGCGATGACGCCATCGCTCATGGCCATCTCTTCGTCGAATTCCACGCGGACCTTGAAAATTTTGCGGAAGTCTTCCTCATACTCATACAGCATCTCGTACAAAGAGCGGTCGCCGATGAGGATGACCTTGACGTTGATGTCGATGGCTTCGGGCTTCTGGGCGCTTCCGCCGAAGGGATAAAACATTTCCAGCGGCTGAATTTCCAGCCGGTTGTGATTCAGGGTGCGCTTCAGCGCGCGCCACACGCCGACTTCCGACAGCGCTTCCAGCGAATACATGATCAGGAAGCCGCCATCGGCGCGGAGCAGCGAACCGGCGCGCAAATCCATGAAGTCGCTCGACCACCCGCCGCGCGTGTCATAGGCGCGCTGGATGGTCCCGAACAGATTGGCGTACGTGGGCGTGGTCTCGAAAATGACCGGCGACTTGTCCTCGTCGTCATGCGCAAGAATGACGTTCACGCCGTACACGCGGAACGGATCGCGCTCCGGACCTCCCGGCGCCTTGGGCAAACCGTCCGGCGCTTCTTCGTCGTGTTCGCCTTCGCCCTCGCGCTCCTTGAAGGGGTCGAGATTGTCGAGAAGATGGTGCCGCACTTCTTCGAGATATTCGGCGATGTTCGAGCCGGGGTATTTTTCCTTGAGTTCCTCGATGACGCCATCGACGAGCACGGAGGCCGCTTCTTGCTCCAGGTAGCTCAACTCGCTGGCCAGTTCCCGCGAGAGCGTCAGCGTCTTGCGGTATACCACGGTGAATTCCTGGCGGAACTGCTCGTACTTCCGCTCGATATCCTCCGCCACGGGGCTTTCGAGTTTCCCCTCGTGCACCATCTTGGAGATGTCTTCGATCGGCACCATTTGGCCTTCGAGCACGGGAAAAATTTCCGGCAGCGCCACCGCGCCCACCTGCATGTGGCCCAGCGCAAATTGTTCGCGTGCGATCCTACGCGTGAAGTCGTCCATCAATTCTTTTTCGCGGACGGTGAAGCGCTCGACGATCCGGCCTTTTTGCCGCTGGAAGGGCTCGCCTTCGAACACCTGCGGAATCCGGCGACGCAGAAAATCGATCCCCGCCTGCATGTCTTTCTTGAAGGCGTTGGCTTGCCCGCGAGGGAGCGCCAGCAATCGCGGCCGGTCCGTCAATTTGAAATTGTTGACGTAGCAGCGGTCGAGGGACTCCTTGGTCGGAGGGTGAAGCTCTTCGATCATGCGCGCGATCGTTCCGCCGCGGCTGGTGCCCGCCAATCCGCACACAAAGACGTTATAGCCGGGCGCCGAAAGCTCCGCGCCCATCTTCAGTGCGCGCAGCGCGCGTTCCTGCCCAATGAACCCTTCGCGCAACTCGGCTTGCGCGGTTGTTTCGAACGGGATGCGCGAGAGCTCGCACCTCCACCTCAGTTTCGCCGCGGGAAGCTCCGTGGGTTTCGGGGCAGGTCTGGTGGTCATGAAATTCCTTCGAGCGCGTTACTCTAGCACACTCAAGTCACGCTCCCACGGCAAGACAAACCACGTGTTATCGAGCGGTTATTGGCGGGTTTTCCGGCCTTTCCATGTATACCGCCAGGACTCCCGCCGCCGTGGCTACCAGGACCGGCCCCAGCACCAAGCCCAGCATTCCGAACAAGCCGACGCCGCCAACCACGCTGATGAAGATCACCAACCCGCTCAATTCGGTGCGCCCGCCCAACAGCAGCGGCCGCAAGATGTTGTCCACGATCGCGGACACTCCCGCGCAAATCGCTAGAAGAAGAATGGCCAGCCCCCAATGCCCGGTGAACCCGAGCCACAGCGCCGCAGGCACGAATATAAGTCCGGAGCCCACCACCGGCACCAGCGAAAAGAAGGCCATGGCCACGCCCCAGAAAAGCGGCGCGGGCAACTTCACAAGCACAAAGCCAACTCCGCCGATGGCCCCTTGAATCGCCGCGAGGATAAGGCTTGTGGTCACACTCGCGGAAATCAGGTTCCGCGTTTGCGTCATCAACGTCTCGCGATGTTCCGCATCAAATGGCAGAATGCTCCGGACCCCGTGGATAATCTGGTCCGCGTCGCGGAAAAAATAAAACATCGCGAAAATCATCACGAACAGATCGAAAATAAAAGCCGCGATATTGCGGAGGATGGTGCCGAGGCGCTCCGCGAGAAAACCAGCCTGTTTCTGAACGCCCTGTTCCACCATCTCCGTAACGTCGGCGTTGGGATCCAGTCCCGGCACGTGTTGTGCGAGCCACGCCCATTTCTTCGCCACTACCGGCGCGTGCTCTTCCACAATGGAATGCTGCACGCCGCGCGAAATCGAAACGGCCTCGCGCACGAACAGCGTGATTACAAAAATCGCTGGCACGATGAGCAAAATAGTTACCGCCAGCGTGCTGAAGACCGCGGCCCGCCTCGCGGAGAATCTTCGTGCCAGACGGCCGTGCATCGGATAGAAAAAAATCACCAGAATGGCCGCCCATCCCAGCGCCGCGAGGAACGGTTCGTAGATCCGGAAAACGAGGTAGATCAGCAGCAGCAACACGCCGTAGGAAAGAACGGTGGTTAAACGGTCACTGGTCGTCGCGTTCGTGGAGGGGGCAGGATTGTTAGTCATCATATAATCTTGATAGGGCCAGCGAAGACTGATAACTTCCGGTCTGCGCTCCGACACGTCACGCGCGGGTCATCGAGCCGATTCAACATGTCTACGAAATCCATCCCGCTCACTTCCTACCAGATTCGTCTCCTTGCTGTACTTGCTTTGATCAATTTTGTCAACTTCGCGGCTCGTCAGGCGATTATCCCCCTCATC
>JBGQDD010000450.1:0-3160 GCA_041495665.1 Candidatus Acidiferrum sp. | reverse complement strand
GGCTCGCGCCGGAGCGCAAAGCGGCCAGCGCGCCGTCCATCGCCGCATGGCGAAGGACGGCCTCCAATCTCTCGCGGACGGCAGGAAGTATCATGCGTGGTCGATCAGGATTCCGCGCGCCGCGGCGGGCGCGCCCCTTCGCGTATTTTCCGCAGAATAGCCGATGTCGAATAGCCGGGCACTACGGGAATGGAGATGACGCGCCCGCCGGCGGCTTCCACTTCCTCGCGGCCCACAATCTGGTCGCCGGGCCAATCGCCACCCTTCACCAGGACATCGGGGAGCAGGCGCGCGATGACTTCGCGCGGCGTTAGATCATCAAAGATCACCACGGCATCCACGGATTCCAAAGCGGCGAGAATTTCGGCGCGCTCGCGTTCAGCGATAACCGGGCGTCCTTGGCCTTTTAATTGGCGCACGCTGGCGTCGCTGTTCAGCCCGACGATGAGCACATCTCCCAATTCGCGGGCCAGTTCCAGGCTGCGGATATGACCGGGATGGAGCAAATCAAAGCAGCCATTCGTGAAGACGACGCGGCGGCCGTTGCGTTTCTCGCGGCCAAACCGCAAAATCGCTTCCTCAAGCGTCAAGACTGCCGAATTCAAAGGGTCTCCATGCGGGCCGGAAAAAAACAGAGTGGTATCCGTTAAAGCCCTAGTTTATCACGCGCAGGAGGTCCGGCGCCTGCGGGCCGGCGACTAGCGATGAAGTCACGCCAGGCCATTCGCGCTATTACGGGAGTTTTGCTCTGCGCCGCAGGACTCTGGCTTGCCTTGCGCACGCCTTATCGTGAGCGGGCGTTTCTCTTCGACTCGAGCGGCTGCCGGCTGGAAACCACGATTGTAGAAAAACCGGAGGGGGCGACGCACGGCTCCGTAGTGCTTTTTCACGGAATCTCCGCCAACAAAAAGATCATGTCGTACCTCGCGCGAGGCTTTGCGGAGCAAGGCCTGCGCGTCTACGTTCCGGATTTGCCGGGACACGGGCGCACGCCGGGGCCGTTTTCGCCTGGGCGCGCTGAACAGTGCGGGGAGTCGCTGTTGCGCGAACTGCTCGCGCGCGGGATGATCAGCTCCGATCGCACGATTCTCGCCGGGCATTCGATGGGCGGGGCCATCGCCGAACGCATTGCAGCGCGCATTCCGGTCGCGGGCTTGATCGCCATTTCGCCGGCCCCGATGCGCACCGCGCACGGAGTTACCGCGGAAAAGCTGCTTTTCAGCGCTCCCCCCGATGTGCCTCCTAATTCTCTCGTAACAGTTGGCTCGCTCGAACTGGAGGCGATGCGCGGGAACGCCTCCGATCTAGTTGCCACGCGGAGCGACGGGACAACAAGATACGAGGAGTTTCAAGGCGCCACGCACGTCAGCATTCTTTTCAACTCAAACGAGATGCGTTCCGCACAAAGGTGGGCGGCGCACGTCCTGAAATTACCTCCCCCCACAGGATTGCCCTCACACCGGCCGCTCATCGGCGCGCTCGGGGGTTTCGTGGGGATCCTGCTGATTGCCGGGCCATTCCTCAGGGAAGCCCTTGGGAAGAACAGGAGCGAAGAGATCGCGGCGATGGGCGCCGCGATCGGTCTGCCGTGGCTATTTCTGGAATTTGCAGCGGGATCGCTGCTGATCGTGTTTCTCTTGCGATTCTGGATTCCTTTGAAGGCGATTGGACTTTTTCAGGGAGATTATCTTGCCAGCTTTCTGCTTCTCCTCGGGACCGTGCTGGTGGTGACGCACTGGAGTTCCGTTCGTAAGGCACTTACGAATACCTCTGGTCACCTGCTTGTGGCCGGGTCTGCCGGAATTGTGCTGCTGCTTCTTTCCAGTGCATGGTTTGATTTGACGTTTTCCGAGGCGTGGTTGACCGGCGCGAAGTGGGCGCGGTTCCCATTCTTGGCGCTGGTTCTTCTCCCTTACCACATCGCGGAAGAAACTCTGCTCGGGCCCGTGGAGCGCGGGAAGAAATGGCGCAGGCTGGAGCTGGCTTTGGCTTTGAGGTTCATAACGTGGGGTGCGTTGATGGCCGGCGTCTTGATTCTGCACAACGGAGAAATCCTGATGGGCCTCTTGGCGCTGTATATGGGGGTGTTCAATTTGATACAGCGGAGTGGCATGGACATAGTGCGTACTGAAACCGGTTCGGCGGCGGCGACGGCGTTATTCGGTGCTATACTCCTGGCGGGCTTTTGCCTGGTGATTTTTCCCCTCACCTAACGGCCCATCACGTTAGGCCCGTCACCAATAGAACTTATGGCGGGGGTTCCGCGCGCAAGGACGGAATTGATGGCGCTCAGCGAGACACGACCATGGCCCAGATAGCGATCGTCGGCGGGGGACCGTCCGGCGCGATGTGCGGTGAACAACTCGCGCGCGCGGGCCACCAGGTCAATCTTTTTGACGAGCATCTGGCGTGGGAAAAACCCTGCGGCGGCGGGCTGACGCACAAAGCCATTCAGTGCTTCCCTTTTCTGCTGGATAACCCCTATCCCAAGAAACTGGTGCACTGCGTCGAGCTGATCAGCAGCGAAGAGCATCACGCCACTCTCGAAATGCCCCATCCCATCGTGATCTATTCACGAACGGTGCTCAACGGCATGCTGCTGGATCGCGCGCGGGAGGCGGGTTGCAACGTGCAGCGTTCCCGCGTGATGAGCGTGGACACCACCACGACGAAGCCGCGCTACTGCGTGGAAGGCGAATGGCAGGAAGCCGATTTTCTGGTTCTCGCGGCGGGGGCGCGCAATCAACTGCTCCCCGAAACACGCGCATTGGAGCGCGACGAACTGGAGATGACCCAGGGTTACTTCGTGCCGCAGACCAGCGACTCCATCACCATCAAATTCCTGCGGAACTTTGAAGGCTATATCTGGTCGTTCCCGCGCTGCGATCATCTGTCGGTGGGGATTTGCGGCAGTATGTCGTCGCATACCAGCACGGAACTGCGCGGCCATCTGCAAACGTTCGTGGATAAGCATGGCGTTCAGACGGAGGGCGCAAAGTTTTTCAGCCACGTGCTGCCTTCGCCGAAGGAGCGCACGCTCTCCGATCGAAATGTCATCGGAAAGAACTGGGCGCTCGTTGGAGATGCGGCGGCCTGGGTCGATCCCCTCACCGGCGCAGGCCTTTTCTATGCGATTCGCTCCGGCGAACTGCTGGGCCGC
>JBGQDD010000449.1:0-3166 GCA_041495665.1 Candidatus Acidiferrum sp. | reverse complement strand
CTAGGCGCCCGCGGTCGAGGGTGAAGCCGTTGAGGGGGCCCAGGACGGTGACGGCGATTTGGGTGGCCTGGAAGTATTGCTGGGAGAGGGACTGGAGTTCTTCGCGCGTGACGGCTTCGATGCCGGCGAGGATTTCGTCGAGCGTATAGAAGCGTCCAAAATACAGTTCCTGGCGGGCGAGATTGGACATGCGCGAGCTGGTGGACTCGAGCGAGAGCATCAGCGAACCCTTCAGGTGATTCTTCGAGCGGCGCAGCTCTTCTTCCGTTACCGGCGATTCCTTCAGGGCGCGAAATTCCCGGATGGTGAGATCGATGACCTGGCCAACCGTTTCCGCAGCGGTGCCGGCGTAAACGGTCATCATTCCGGCGTCGGAATAGGGCGTCAGCTCGCTGAAGACCGCGTAGGCGAGGCCCTGCTTTTCGCGAATGTTCTGGAAGAGGCGCGAAGACATGCCGCCGCCAAGAAGATTGTTGAGGACGGCGACGCCGAAGCGGTCTTCGTGTCCCAGCGGAACCGACGGGACGCCGATGCAAAGATGCACCTGTTCGAGGTCGCGCTTGGTTTCGAGATGAATGGGAGCCCCCGGCAGCGGCACGCCATCGCTTTCGGCGGGACCCGTTGGGTTCATATGGCCGAACTCTCGCTGCACCAATTCCAACACCTGCTCGTGAGTGACGTTGCCGGCAGCGGTGATGACCAGATGGTCCGGCGCAAACCACTCTAGAAAGCGCGCACGCAGCAAATCGCGATTGAATGCTTTCACGGTTTCCGGCGTGCCGAGAATCGGGCGGCCGAGCGAATGTTGCGGCCAGAAACCGCGGGTGAAAATTTCATGAAGGAGATATTCAGGATTGTCCAGGTCCATCTTGATTTCTTCGAGGACGACCTGGCGTTCCTTCTTCACATCTTCGGAATCGAATTTCGGGCGGAGGACGAGGTCGGCGATGACGTCAAAGGCGATGGGCAGGTGCTCGTCAAGAATTTTGGCGTTGAAGCAGATCTGTTCCTTGGAGGTGAAGGCGTCGAGCATGCCGCCGACGGAATCCATTTCGCGGGCGATGGCTTCGGCGGAGCGGCGCTCCGTGCCCTTGAAGACCATGTGCTCCATGAAGTGCGCGAGGCCGTTCTCTTCAGGAACTTCGCGGCGGGAGCCGTTGCGGACCCAGACGCCGACGGAGACGGAGCGCACATGGGGCATGGTCTCGGTGATGACCACGAGGCCGTTGGGCAAAACGTGCTTCTGAATGTCGCGCGTTTCGGTGGCCATGGATAGATTGTGACACAGGCGGGGTGGAAAGGAGAAACGGAAGCACTCAAATTGCTAAATTCAAGCTTTGCAACAACATACAAAGAGAAAGATGGCGGTCCGAAGACCGGTGCTACAAGAGCTTTTCGGCGGGATTCAGTTTGCCATATTCGCTGGTGTAGAAGAGCGGAACGTCCGAGTAGGTGCCCTGGTCGCGTAGATAGATCTCGCAACTGTCGAAGGGCTTGGAATAAATGTGGATGCTGACGGCGCGCTGGTTGAATTCGGCCAGGTTCATGACCTCGTGTACGGGCTCGATGGGATTCACGTAGGCGGGATGCGCGGCGTCGAGGTCGTAGCTATCGGTGGGGATGATTTTGCAGGTGGCGTGGGCGGCGTCGCGGCGGTCCACACGATAGTTCTGAACGCGGAGCCGGCCGATGGGCGCGGACATCCAACAATGCTGATCGCGATGGTTGTGAATGCGGCTGTGCTGGCCCACTTCCCAGCAGACGGTCATACACTCGAAGAGACCATTCTTGAAAATCAGATTGCGGGTGTAGCTGCCTCTTGAAAAATAGCAGTATTTTTCCAGCGTCTCTGGAAGGACGGCGTGGCGGACGGCGTAGTCCTGAACATTCTGGAGCGTGAAGCCGCGCCTGGGAATAGCGGCGAGGCCCTTCACCCAATCCGTGATGGTGAGTTGTTGAGTTGCTAGGTTTTGCGCCATTGGGAGCCTCCCATTCTCGAGCGCCCGAAACCCGGACGAGAGAGTGATCGTGCAGATGCGGGGATGGCCAAAGAATTATAGCGCCATTTGCGGCGCAGGTGCAGCAGAGGGGCTGGATGCTGCGTGTTAAGATGAAAACGAAGGAATTGTTTCTCGCTGCCGACCCTCCCATGTTGACGGAACTGCTGGGAAAATCGAAAGACGAGTTACGCGCATTCTGCGCGGCGCTGGGTGAGCCGGCGTTTCGCGGAGCGCAGATTTATCACGCTCTATACTCCGAAAGAAAATTTGATGTGGCGCAAATCACGAATCTGCCGGCGGCACTGCGGGAACGGCTCGCGAAAGAGGCGCGGATTACCTTGCCGGAGGTCAAGCAGCGGTTTGCCTCGGCGGATGGCTCGGTGCGGTACCTGTGCGCGCTAACGGCGAGCGAGGAGCAGACGGCGGAGCCAGCATCCGTTGAAGCGGTGTTCATGCCTAGTGAGGGGCGGCAGACGATTTGCGTTTCCACGCAGGCGGGTTGTGCGGTGGATTGTCATTTCTGCCTCACGGCACAGCTCGGACTGATTCGCAACCTGACGGCGGGAGAGATTCTGTCGCAGGTGTTGCTGCCGCTCGAAGAGCACGAGGCGCAACTCGCGCCGCAGACAAACATTGTGCTGATGGGACAGGGCGAGCCGCTGCTAAATTTTGAGCCGGTAATGGCGGCGGTGCGCATCATGATGGACCCTGGAGGACTGGGTATCTCGCCAAAGCATGTGACGCTTTCGACGAGCGGGATCGTGCCGGGGATCGAGGGGCTGGCACGGGAGACGGTGCGGCCGAAGCTGGCGATCTCCTTGAATGCGTCGAATGATGAACAACGCGACGTGTTGATGCCGATCAACAAGAAATATCCGCTTTCCGCGCTGATGAACGCCTGCAAGGAATATCCGCTACGCACGTGGGAGCACCTAACGTTTGAATACGTGATGCTGGGGGGGTTGAACGATGCGGCGGAGGATGCGCGGCGCGTGGTGCGGTTGCTGGCGCCGTTGAAGAGCGTGAAAGTGAATTTGATCCCGTGGAACCCGGGAGAGCTTCCCTACCGCGAATCGCCGCCAGAACGGATTGAAGAGTTCCGGCGGATTCTGGTGGAACGCGGCGTGCCGGCGTTTGTGCGCTATTCACGCGGGCGGGACGTGATG
>JBGQDD010000448.1:0-3169 GCA_041495665.1 Candidatus Acidiferrum sp. | reverse complement strand
TTGATCAGCGTCGCGGAGGTCCAAGGCAACGCTTTCGGCTTCGGCTTCGGCCTCGCGATCGTGTGCGACTTTCCGCTCGTCGCCGAGCACGCCTCCCTCGCTTTCCCCGAGATGCGCCATGGCCTCGCCCCGGTCGCCATCCTGTCCTACCTCGGTGAATACGCGCTTCCCCGCTTCGCCTTTCCCCTCGTTCTGTTCGGTGAGCCCATCGACCCGCATCGCGCGCAGCAGATTGGCTTGATTTCGCAAGTCTGTTCCGCCGACCGCCTTTCGACCGAAGCCGACGCTCTCGTCGAGCGTATCCTGCGGCTCGACCCTTCCGCCGTGCGCCGCTGCAAGAACTTTTTTCTCAAAGCCCAGCAAAACTCTTTCGACCAGAACTGCCGTCTCGCCATCGATGCCTTGACCAAAGGCAGCCTGGCCTTGCTCGCGAGGAAGAAGTGAACGCGCTGTGACCGCGGACTCAGGTGCGCGTCTCGATCGGCTCCCCATATCCAAGTTCCATCGCCGCATCATGCTGCTGATTGGCACCGGCATGTTTTTCGATGGCTTTGACATCTACGTGGCCGCAACCGTCCTCGGCGCCACGCTCAAAAGCGGTTTTTCCACCATGGGTCAAAACGCCCAATTCATGTCCGTCACATTTGTTGGCATGATGTTGGGATCGTTTTTTACTGGCTTCCTCGGCGACCGCTACGGCCGCCGCTTCACCTATCAAGCCAATCTCGCCATTTTCGGTCTCGCGTCCATCGCTTCTGCTTTCGCTCCTTCGATGTCGGTGCTGACCCTGCTGCGCTTCATCATGGGCGTGGGCCTCGGAGCCGAAAACGTGGTGGGATACTCGACGATGACGGAGTTCGTCCCGCCGCAAGCCCGCGGCAAATGGCTTGGCGGCATGAACGTCATTGTGGTGTCCGGCTTGCCGGTCGCAGCGCTCCTCGGCACGCTCATCATCCCGCGCTTCGGCTGGCGCGCCATGTTCGCGCTCGGCGGACTCGGTGCGCTCGTTGTGTGGTATCTGCGCAAAGCGTTGCCGGAGTCGCCGCGCTGGCTGGAATCGGTTGGCCGAATCGCGGAAGCCGAACTTCTTCTGCAATCCATCGAAAGCGAAGTCTCGCGGGAGCACGGCGCTCTTCCGCCAGCCGTGCCACGTTCTTCCGCCCCGGCTTCCACCAGTCTCAGTTCCCTGCTCAGCCCGGCGCTGCTTCCTCGCATGATCGTGGGCGCCACCACTCTGATCGTGATGAACACTTTGATTTTCGGATTTGTCACCTGGCTGCCTTCCTTCTTCGTTCAGCAGGGACTGAGCATCGTCACATCCTTCAGCTACTCACTCATCATGTCGCTCGGTGCGCCGCTCGGCTCGGCGATCGGCGCCTTTGCCGCGGACTCCTGGGGGCGCAAGCCCACCATCGTCGGAGCATCCCTCCTCACCATCGTGCTTGGTGTCATTTATCCGTTCATCCATCAGCCGGCGGCTTTGATCACCATCGGTTTCTTGCTGACCATTCCCATCTATATCCTGGTCGCCACGCTCTTCGCGATTTACATTCCGGAATTGTTCCCCACGGAAGTTCGCCTGCGGGCCTCCGGCATCTGCAACACTTTTGGCCGAGGTGCCACGATTCTCACGCCCTTTCTGGCCGTTGCCTTGTTTCGCTCTTACGGGATTCGCGGCGTCCTCAGCCTGATGATCGGCTTTCTCATCGTTCAAATCGTTGTCGTCCTCCGCTTCGGAATTGAGCCCAAAAAGAGGCGGCTCGAGGACATGGAATAGGGCTAAAATGCAGGACGGTTCAGGAGGAAGATCAATGAAGCGCGCGGCCATCTGTTCTCTGCTCCTATCTCTCGTCGCTGCTTGCTCCATCCATGCGCAGTCCAAGCTCTCCGTGAAGTGGGAAGAGCTGACTGCCGCGGAGTTTCGCGACGCCATTCAACTATCCAAAGGCACGTGTCTGCTGCCGTTCGGCATCCTGGAAAAACATGGGCCGCATCTGCCGCTGGGCACGGATCTTCTAAACGTGCGCCATGCCTCTTTGCAAGCGGCTCAGCAGGAGTACGCCGTCATCTTTCCGCAGTATTACTTCGGACAAATTTTTGAAGCCAAGCACGAACCGGGCACCGTCGCCTACAGCATGGAACTCCAGTTGAAGCTGCTTCAGGAGACCACCAGCGAAATGGCGCGCAATGGCTGCAAGAAAATCGTCATCGTCAACGGCCACGGCGGAAACGAGCACCTGCTTCCCTTTTTCGCCCAGGCGCAACTCGATCGCCCGCGCGACTATGTGGTTTACGTCCTTGATGGCGAAAGGAGCCGCCCCGGCGGGCCGCCGAAAAAATCAACTGGCATCGATTACCACGCCGGCGAGAACGAAACCTCGAACACCATGGTTTCTCGGCCCGACCTGGTCCACCTCGACCGCGCCGCCGGCGAATCCGGCAGCGACCAGAAGCGCGTGAACTTGCCGGACGACATCTACACCGGCATCTGGTGGTACGGCCGTTTTCCGAACCACTACTCCGGTGACGGTTCGGTCGCCACCCGGGAGCTCGGCGAGTGGAACATGAATAGTTGGATCGCCGCCGTCGTCGAAGCCATTCGCGCCGCAAAGGCGGACGATCAAAGCCTCAAGCTCCAATACGAATTCTACGAAAAGAGCAAACATCCCCTGGATACACGGCCCTGAAATTCGGCCCTGATACACAGGCGAAATACGCGACCTTGACCCGCGCGAACGGCATCGATTAAACCAGGATGATCGGCTATTTAGAAATTCTCAGCGGGACTTGGTGAGTTGTTCCACCCAGCGGCGTAGCACTTCGTGGTGTGGCGATTCCACATCGATGAATTCAATGCCCATGCCGATCCGCGGCTTCACGATTCGAACCACGCCCAGTGCTTCCACCCTCTGGTTCCTGCGTATGAGCGTGACTCGGATCCGGGAATTGGAAGGGAGCGGCCGGCTCGTGCAGATAAACGCGCCGCCCATGGAAATGTCGGATGTAACGCCCTCCGACTTTGTGCCACTTTCCATGTCCAGCAGCTCAACATCTGCGGCAAAGGGATAGCGAATACAGTACCGGCGGTCGCGCACGGTGATGCCCCGCGCGTCGCCTTTCAATGTTCGGTCGTCCATGGAGATTACGTTGCTCACAGTCGTTTACGCCG
>JBGQDD010000447.1:0-3178 GCA_041495665.1 Candidatus Acidiferrum sp. | reverse complement strand
GGCGCGGTCGTCATCTGCCTCACTCTCGCCGTCAACTTCCTCATGCGCAAGATCCCCACGTTCCAGGCCGTAATTCTCGGCACAGTCATTTCCTCTCTTTCCTGGCTGATCGTTGCCTTCTGGCCCACGGTGTCCGGAGCAGTATTCTCCCTCGGCTTCCTCGCGCTCGGCGAAATCATCCAGGCGCCACGCTACTACGAATACATCGCCAAGCTGGCGCCCCCAGGACAGCAAGGCACTTATATGGGCTTCGCCTTCCTGCCCATCGGTATCGGCTCGATCATCGGCGGATGGTTCGGCGGCCGCTTAATGCACCAATTTGCGGAGGTCGCGCACCGGCCCGAACGCGTGTGGTACGCCATCACCACCGTCGGCCTGCTTACCGCATTGCTCCTGTGGATTTACGATCGCGTCGTCAAACCAGGGAAGGAAGAAGCGCATGCCGCGTAAGCTCTCACGCGTGCCTCAGGTTTGTTCACGAGTCACCAATCACCAGTCACTTCTTCAATTCACCATGCGGCGGAGGGAAGCGAGCGCCTGGCGCGCCAGTGAGTAGCGCGGTTCGATCTCCAGCGCTTCCTGGAAGCAGCGCATGGCGTGGCTATACATCTCTTTTCCAAGATACGCGCGGCCCAGGTTGTAATGAGGAAAGTGGCGCGGCTCGTAGCGGCGCGCTTCCGTGGCGCGCTCAAGCCAGGGAATCGCTTCCTCAAACTGCCCCAGTTCGATCAGATAGGCGCCGATGTCGTTGTAAGGATTGCCAAACTCCGGATCGAGCTCGATGGCGCGCTTGCATTCCGCAATGGCTTCTTCAACGCGCCCCTGGAAATGATAGGTCCAGCCCAAAAAGGTATGAGCTTCGGCGGTGGGATGCAGTTCCAGCGACGATTGATACAGCTCGACGGCGCGATCGTAGTCGCCTTCCATCTGCGCCTGATAAGCGTCTTGTAGGACTTCCCACGCCCGCGTGAGGGTCTCCATGCTCATAGGGACATAGTTAGCACATGGTTTCGCGGCGGTCAAAAGTACGAAAGTCCCGGGCGTGCAGGGGAGGAACCTGTACCTTGTGACGGGTAAGGGGTGGAAATTGGAACCACAAATGGAGAGAATAATGGGGTTCCAGCGCGGCTTCATCACTGAGCGATAGAAACCAATTCGACGAGGGGGCATCGTGAAGCGGAATTATCTGGTACTTGGGATCATAACTCTGGCTGTGGCCGGAGCACTCCTGGCGCAGGAGCAGCCGGAAAAAGCAGCGCCGAAAAAAGCGGCGAGCCACGGCGCCGCGGGTTCCGCGACGCGCGGCAAGGAAGTATTTGATAAGAAATGCGCCATGTGCCATTTCGCGGAGAGCGACGCGAAAAAAATCGGACCGGGACTCAAAGGTCTCTCCAAACGCGGAACTTTCACCGTGAATGGCAACAAAGTCACGACGGGATCCCTGACGACGTGGATCGAGAACGGCGACACCATGATGCCCGGCATGAAGGAGTCACTCGAGCCCGCGCAAATCAAAGACGTCGTCGCTTACGTCAAAACACTGTAGGCGCGTCGCAAAAGAGAAAAGCCCCCGAAGGCCTGATCGCTCAAGCCGCCGGGGGCTAAAACTCAAAAAAACTGCGCCTACTTCAGGACGGCGTCTTTGAACGCCTTCGACGGACGCAGGCGAACCACGGTCTTCGCCTTGATCTTGATCGCCTCGCCGGTCTGTGGGTTGCGGCCCATGCGCGCCTTGCGGTGCGCCTTCACAACGCGGCCGATCCCCGGAATCACAAACTTGCCCGCCCCGCCCTTGGCTTCTTTAACAGCGAGCTTGAAAAGCTCTTCAAAGAAGAGAGCGGCGCTTTTCTTCGATGTGCCGACTTTCTCGGCCATGTGTCCCACAACCTTGGTCTTGCTCAGTGGCTTGGCTGCCATCTAGTCTGCTTATCCTCCTGATTTTTCTTTCCACTCCGGTATGATCGGAGCAGGCCGCGAGTCCACTACCCCTTGTTTTCTGCGGAAAAACCCGGGCCGAGGGGGACTATAGCCAAGGCAATCGCAGAACGCAAGGAAAAATCGCAAAAAAGGCTGGAAAAATGCGCATTTTTCGGAGGCGTGTGGAAATCACCGCTAAAACAGCGGGTGGCGAGCGATTCGGGCACGGACAGGACGACTGCGGCGACTCCCCCGGCTCGAATGGGCGGATGATTCGAGCAGCGACTCGGCTGCGGTGGCGGTTTGTCAGAGGGTGAATTGACGCGCAGCTCTCCCATTCGAAACGGGACAGGCCGAACTCATTGCGGCGGTTCGCCGACCGCCGCGACTACAGAGTGGCCAAATCGGCGTAGAAATGGGCGATGGCCTTGATGCCACCGAAGTAGTTTTCCAGGGCGATGTGTTCATCGGGGGCGTGGGCGTTTTCGTCGGGCAGGCCGAAGCCGAGCAAAACACAGGGCACTTTGAAGGTGTCGTACATCTGAGTGACGAACGGGATGGAGCCGCCCTCGCGAATGAAAACAGCCTTCTTGCCGAAGCCCTTTTCAAGGGCGGACTGGGCTTTCTTGAAAATCGGATCGTGGTAGGGAGCGACCCAGGGCTTGCCGGTGCTCAAGACTTCAAACTTGCAATGGACCGATTTGGGAAGAAGCTTTCGAATGTGTTTTTCGACGAGTTTGGCGATCTTGTGGGGATCCTGGTTGGGTACCAGGCGCGTCGAGAATTTAGCAAAGGCTTTTGATGGAATTACCGTCTTGGCGCCTTCGCCCTGATAGCCGCCCCAGATGCCGTTCAATTCGAACGTCGGGCGTGTCCAAAGCCGTTCGACAGTGGTGAAGCCCGTCTCGCCGAAATAGCCCGGGGCGCCGACAGCTTTCTCAAAATCCTTTTTCTTCCAGGGAAGCGCGTTCAATGACTTGCGCTCGGCTTTCGACACCTTGGCGACGCGGTCATAGAATCCAGGAACGGTAACCCGGAAATTCTTGTCGTGAAACTTGGCAAAGAGCTCGGTGAGGATGGTGAGGGGGTTGGGGACCGCGCCGCCATAGACGCCGGAGTGCAGGTCACGCTCGGGGCCGGTCAACTCAATCTGGTAGTAGTTCAGGCCGCGCAAGCCGTAGGTGATGGAGGGAACGCCCTTGCCAAGCATGGAAGTATCGGAGACGACGAGGGCGTCGGCTTTCAGCTTTTCTTTGTTTTT
>JBGQDD010000446.1:0-3180 GCA_041495665.1 Candidatus Acidiferrum sp. | reverse complement strand
TCTTTATTGAATTCGTGGTTTAGTTCCGGTCCGCGGCTCTTATCCCAATCGCCTTTGTCTACTTTGACCATTTTGCCGGCGTGGCAGGTGATGCCGCCGTTGGAGAGGAAGTAGGGCGGGTCGGCGAAGACGAGGTCGACGGAGGATTCGGGGATTTGGGCGAGGAGGTCGAGGCAGTCGCCCTGGTAGATGCGGAGGTGGTGCTTGGGGTCGTCGAAGGCTAAACGGCAGTTGTTAGTGGTTAGTTGTTGGTTGTTAGTAGGCAGAACGGGAGCAATCGAGGAACTGGGGACCGCGTTCGCGTTGTACGGAGTGGAGGTGGGTTTGGGCATTTAGGCGCGACCGAGCCCGGAGCACAGCCAGGAGTGGCTGTGCCACGAAGATGATCGATCGGGATCGTTGATCAGATGGATAAGAGAGTCAAGCGGGGAAGGAGGGAGGTAAGGATGGAAAGAAGGAAAAAGATATAACACCCCGACCGGGTCGGGGCAGGCACAGAGAAGAGAGATTTCTCGCTGCGCTCGAAATGACGGTCTTGAGGGTATGGCCGGGGCGATGATGAGAAGAGGGGCTAGAAATAGTCGCGGGTTTTGGCGGGTTTTAGGTATTGGACGCCGTAGCGGAAGAGGCACTGCTCGGGGAGTTCTTCGACGAAGACGATCTGGGCAGGGACGAAGATGGCGGGCTGTCCAGGTTCGTAGGGAACGGCGACGTCGATGAGGGTCTGCGCGTAATAGTGTTTGGGGCTCTTGAAGCGCAGGCCGCCTTTGGACATGTCCTCGCAGGCGACGACGTCGTCGCCGCGCTCGGGATGACGGATACAGGCGGAGTAATTGACCTTGACGCGCGGGTGTTTGCGGCGATTGGCGCGAGGGAAGGCAGGATTTTCGGGAACTGGAGGAGCCATGGTGAGGACGGCCGCGCGCGGCTCGCCGACAGGGTCGGGGCGGCCAGCGTGAAAGTTGGATGACGAAGAAGAGGAGTCTGGAGAAACTCCGCGCGATTGAGCGTAGAACGAAGGCTGGGTGGCGGGTGGAACGGGCGGGGCGATGGGAAAGGAACGGGGCGCGGAATCGGAGTTAGCGGGAGGCGCGGGAATTTGCGCGGACGACGGCGTGGCGGGCGCAGAGAAAAGCGGCAGTTGCGCGGATTCCGGCAAAATGGATGCCTGATTCATGACGCTCAACACCGGTTTCCAGAGAGTCGTGGAACCGCAACGCTTGCAAGAGCGAAGGACACCTTCGTTGGTGGCGCAGACGTCTGCTTCGATGCTGGTGTCGTCGATTTTTTCGAGAGTGTTGCAGGAGCCGCAGACGAGCGAAATCAGGCCTAGCTCCATTTCCAAGGCGCTGATGGGTGGGAAGTCGATCTCCCAGAAATTGAGATGGGGATCGAAGAAGGACACGCCGTAGGTGTGCTGGCCGGATTGCGTGCCAAGGTGGCCGACAACGCGGATTTCCGTTTCCTTGTTTTTATCGGGCCAGCGAAGGACGAGCTCTTGCTCTGGTGAAAGTTTATGGCGGGAGAGAATGCCGGCGCCGTGAAGGCTGAGGAGGACGGTGGTGGTGGGCTCGGAGAAAACGCGGCCATCCAAATCGCTGCCGATGAGCAGGATGGGGATTTGCTTAGGGATGCGTCCGCTGCTGCGCATAACCTGTGGTGGCAAGAGTGAGGCCAGAGGAGGGACAGGAGAGAGACAATTAGGTACCTACGAGGACTTGGAAAGGTTGCGTGTGTTCCAGATTGGAATGGGCGCACGCGCGGAAATGAAAAGTACGCGAAACGAAAGAGGGGCACGATGTATCGTGCCCCTACAAAAACGAAGATGAAATGCGGCGCAAAGTGCTACGGCTGGGGCGACGGGGCGTTGGAGGCTGAGGCAGTCTTGCCGATGGCGTCACCGTTGACGACAAGCTCGACGCGGCGGTTGCGCTGGCGGCCTTCGGGCGTGTCGTTGGTGGCGACGGGCTGAGTCTTGCCGAAGCCGTGGGCGGTGATGGAGGAGGCGGAGACGCCTTGCTCGGCAAGAAAATCGCGCACGGAATCGGCACGGCGTTCGGAGAGCTGCTGATTGAAATCGTCGCCGCCGACGCTGTCGGTGTGACCTTCGATCTGGAGAGAAAGACCGGCATGCGCAAGGACGATGCCGGAAATTTTGGCAAGTTTTTCGCGGGCGCCGGGCTTGAGCGTGTGGCTGCCGGTGTCAAAGAGCACGTCCGACATATTGACGATGAGGCCGCGAGCGGAGTCGCGGGTCTGCAAAATGGAATTCAACTGCGCGAGAAGCTGGGAGCGCAACTGAGCTTTTTCGGCTTCAGCTCGCGCGGCGGCTTGGCGCGCTTTTTCGGTTTCGGCTTCGGCGGCGCGCTGCTGGGCTTGAGCGGCGGCTTTGTCTCTTGCGGCTTGGGCGGCGTCGGCTTGAGCGGCCTGCTGTTGGACTAGCGCTGCGGCGCTGGCTTTTTCGGCTTCGGCTTGCTGGCGAGCGGCTTCCGCGGCGGCTTTCTGCGCTTCCTGCTGCATGCGCACGGCTTCGGCCTTGGCGGCTTCCGCTTGCTGGCGAGCCTGGTCGGCTTCCTGGCGGCGCAAAACTTCAGCGGCGGCGTCGGCGCGGGCCTTGGCTTCGCGCTCTTCGGCGGCTTTTTTGTCCGCCGCAATTTTTGCGTTAGCGTCTTCCTCGGCATTTTGTTTTACGGCCATGACGCGGGCTTCTTCCGCGGTTTGCACGACTTCGCGAGCGGCGGCAATGACGGATTTCTTGTCGCTCTTGCGGGCGTAAACCTCTTCCGCACTCTTGAGCTGCTGCACGGCCTTGGCGAGCGTGGAAGCGGCATATTTATCGGCCAGGGCGATGTGCGCGATGCGCACGGAGTTGCGCGCTTCAAAAAGTTCGAGCGGAGTCTTGCGGTCGATGCCAAAGATGGCGTTTTCGATTTTGGTGTTGGAAGAAGAGTAGATGCCGCGGCCGAGAAGTTCGTAACTGGCATCGATATTTTCAACCTTGCCGAGCGTGGCGGGGCCGAAAACGTTTTCCAGCACGACGGTGTTGCCGGGCTGAGTGACGGCGAAATACGGTTCGGCAGTAACGATCATGCCAAAAGTCTGCATGTCGGAGATGGCTTTCACTTCACCGCTGCCATTCTTCAGCACAACTTCGCCAAGGTTCACGGCGCGCCCCCCAGG
>JBGQDD010000445.1:0-3185 GCA_041495665.1 Candidatus Acidiferrum sp. | reverse complement strand
CCTGCCTGGCGCGCAGCTTCACTAGCTCCAGCCAGCCTTTTTTACCTGCGCCTTCCGGTAGAGGCCCAACTTCTTGCGCAAAGGGTGCGTTTTTTCGACCATCGCGCGCCAAAGAATCTCTCGTGTCCGGTGGATGGGCCGGCGAAGGAAAATGCGACGAATCCTCCCGTCCGGCGTTAGTTCGTGCGTGGCATCCACCTCCGAATTCCACGTAACCGCATTTATGACAGCCATCCTCGTGCTCTGCGGCGAATCCCCACGAGATGCCGGACCGGTCGGGTTAGATCCAGGAGCCTGTACCATACCGGAGCGAGATAAGGCCGCGAAGCCCGGCGAAACGGCGCAAACGGATACAACAATCGCCGCTCAACGCCCGCCGGAGTGAGACGGTGAGTTGCATCCTCGATCGTATAGAGATGCCATTTCCCGCCAGCTAATTCGTAGTTTTCTCGTGCCTGCCGATCCTGCCACACGCCCGCGGCTCCGGCCGGATGATAGGAATAGTCATGGTTTTGATGCACGGCCTTGACGAAGGCCGTCGCGTCCACGACCGGGATCCTGAGCGAACGCGCCCGCCAGATGAGCCAGTGGTCCCACCAGATGCGGCCGATTACGAGCGGCGGCATATTGCGGTAAAGTCCGCGCCGGAACACGAAATAATCGATGCCGAGCGGCCCGGCAAGCAAACCACGGTTCTTAACCAACGCCTCGAGCTGCTGATTCCAGTTCGGGTCCCGGAAGTCCCATGGCTCAGTAATGTCTGTGTTCCAGCGCTGGCCCACCATTAGGAACCGCGGGAAAGAGGAAGCCGCGCGCTCGATGGCTGCGGAGAAAGTGGGCAGTATCATGATGTCGCAATTGATGTAGCAAAGTAATTCATGACGGGCCATCTGTTGAGCCGGCTCAAAGAATCCGCGTAGGAGCTTCGTTCCGAATTCGTTCCTAGGAACATTGGGCACGTGGCGAAGGCCGAATTCGCATGCAGTTTCCGCCGTGCCTTCTTCGTCGCCGAAGAGAATTATTTCGACGTCCGGATGAACGCGCATCCAACTCTGAATTGCGTTTCTCTGGATAATGCCTATGTGCCCTTGAAAGGGTTTAGGGGTCGAGAATATCGTGAGCATGGCCGGTCAGATGCCCCGCGCAGCCTTCGATTGGTTCTGCTCGGATTGCACCATTTCCTCAAGGATTCTTTCCAGGCTATGGGTCAGATTCCAGTTGGGCAGATGAGAGCGCAACTTGCGGAGATCGGTGATGTAGCAAATGTGATCCCCTTTTCTTGCCTCGTCACGGTATTCCCACCGCACGTGTTTTCCCGTGATTCGTTCAATCCGGTCAAACGCTTCCAGGACGGAGATACTGTTTTCTCTTCCGCCACCAATATTGTAGACCTCGCCTGGCCGGGGATTCATAAAAAATTCCTCGGCAGCGCGCACCACATCAAAGCTGTGGATGTTGTCGCGCACCTGCTTGCCTTTATAGCCAAAAACGTTGTAGACCTCACCCGAGATAGCCACCTTTACGAGATAGGAAAGGAAGCCGTGGAGCTCCACGCCAGAGTGATTGGGGCCGGTGAGGCAGCCGCCTCGGAAAACTCCAACGCTGAGCCCAAAATACCTTCCGTACTCCTGCACCAACACATCGGCTGCTACCTTGGAAGCGCCAAAGACCGAATGCGTGGTGCGATCGATTCGGCATTCCTCGTCGATTCCGTTCCAATCTGCGGGCTCCGCGTAATCGTAGCGCGTTGGCAGCTCTCTTAGTGGCTTCTCGTTCGGGACATCACCATAGACCTTATTTGTGCTCAGGAAAACGAGCCGCGCTTCGGGGCAGAACTGCCGCATCCCTTCGAGAATGTTCGCCGTTCCGAGTGCGTTCACTTCGAAATCCACGAGCGGAATTTCCTTCGCCTTGTCATGGGAAGGCTGCGCGGCACAGTGGAGGATTGCGTCGAAGCGGTGTTCTTTGAACAAGCTGAAAATTCCGGCACGATCGCGGATGTCCAGGTCACGATGCTCGAAGAGTGAGGTAGACCGTTTCAGACGCGCGAGATTCCAGGTTGTATCCCCCTGGGCGCCAAAGAATTGCTGGCGCATATTGTTGTCAACGCCGGTGACGCGATGGCCCTGCCGGTCAAAGTGCTCGACGGCCTCTGAGCCGATCAGCCCGCTGCTGCCGGTAACGAGGATGTTCCAAGGTTTCACGTTGAAATGACTTGTCTCCCTTTCGCTGATTCGTCCTATGGCTGCGGCCCCAGCAAGAAACTGTCTCAGGAGTACGCGCCGCTTCACACTATTGTGTTGCGCTGAATAACGTCAAAATGCCCCTTAAATGGTTTGGGGGTGGCGAAAATTGTCAACACGGGTGACCCTCATTGATTCGATCTGCGCGCAAATTGTTTCGAGTATAAATTCATCGGCCTGATGAAGCCGCTCGTGAATCCAGGGCGCTCAGACCCCTGTTCGAACCTGCAATCATGCTGCTTAGTGCAGCAACTCGCTCTTCCGGAATCGCTACGAAATTTCCATCATATTCTTCCAGCGCAGCGTCGAGTCCTTCGAGGCTACCATCCGGGAGAGGCCTGAACCAACGGTAATTACCGGAAGAGAGGTAGCGAATGACCTCTAGTGCTCGATATCCCCACGGTCTGGTGCGAATGTCTTGCACCTCTGCCAGGATCACGGGACGCGGCTCGTTGCTCAGAAGTTGCCGTGCACCCCTCAAAACTGAGAGCTCTGCCCCTTCGACATCTAGCTTGATAAAGTCAACCCGCTCGATCCGGTGGTCCTGAAGCACACGGTCCAGGCGTTCGACGGAAACGCTAACGGGCTCTGTTTCTTGTGCAACGTTTGGTGCTCGCAGGCTATTGCAACCTGTTTCGGTTCCATGGATGAAGTAGAGCTCTGCACTGCCCTCCGCTTCTCCCAATGCGCGACTTTCCACTTGCACATTCTTGCAGCGATTGATACGCAGGTGCAGGCGGAGCCTCTTTCTCTCGCGAGGTGACGGCTCGATGGCCAAAACGAATCCGCGTGGCCCCACTTTTCGCGACGCCAAAAGCGTGTAGTAGCCGTGGTGGGCGCCAATATCGAGCACAATCATTCCAGGGCGCAGAAAGCGCTCGACAAAGGAGCGCTCGGTGTTCTCAAACCCATCGTAGAACAGCGCCGCACCGAGAAAGTCGT
>JBGQDD010000444.1:0-3193 GCA_041495665.1 Candidatus Acidiferrum sp. | reverse complement strand
TGGGTGGCCCATCCTTGCGGGTCTTGCAAGGGTGGGGTCTTTCTCTTGTCCCTTTTTTAATTTCTATTTTCCAGTTCGGTGGGGCGACTAGCTTTTCCGTCTTCGAGAGGATTTACGACGCGGATGTTCTTCAGCCAGGTGGGAAAGGAGGACCGGCGAGCGATCGGGAAACTGGGCGACGATGCGCACCTCGCCACCCATGGCTTTGACGGTTTTTCGCAGCGTGGAAAGGAGCAGGTCGCTGCGTTTTTCAAGCCGGGAGACGCTGTCTTGGGTGATCCCGAGGGTCTTGGCAACGCGGGACTGCGTCAGCTTGCGGGCCTTTCGGAGGTCGCGTAAGCTCATTTCCTCGGCAATGATCTCAGCCGCACGGTGCTGGACCTTCTTTCGCTCGGATGGGCTCAGTTTCCGAATGATTTCATTCACATTCACGGGCATGGCTACGTCCCCTTTCCAATCCGGGCAAGATGGGTGTCAAAACGCTCGTCGGCCTTGCGTATCAGTTCGCGGTAGAAGCGCTTTTCGCTCCCACCCGATTTGTCGCCGGCGACAAGTAAAATCGCCTTACGCCTGGGATTAAAGGCGAAGGCCACTCACCATTCGCCGCCAGCGGCGCTGAATCGCAATTCCTTCATGTTGGCATGGCGCGAGCCGTTGAGGGTATCAACGCGGGGCCGGCCTAATTGCGGCCCAAACTCCTGCAACACGCGAGCCAACGCGAGTACCTCGGTGCGGACATCCTGGCCGAGCGCGTCAAATTCCGGTTTAAACTCATCGGCAATCTCGACGGCCCATTTCACTGCCATAGTATGATATGCAATCCATATGGAGTCAAACCCATATCAATCGGGGTGCGTATTTTGGGCCGGTGGCGTCTTTCTCTCTTCCATTTTCCCTTTTCTAATTACTATTTTCTAGTTCTGCAGAGAAGGCCGCAGCCTGCCGGACGCGAGGGCCTCCAGCGCGCGAAGGCGGGCCGCGAGTTCCGCGGCGTTCAACTGGCCCTCGCGGTAGAGCCGCCGGAGAAAATCGTCCGCCGGCTTTTCACCTTTCTGCGAATTGCATTCGATGCAACTCGAAACCAGGTTGCGGTAGGAATTGCACCCCGACCGCACCCGCGGCACGACGTGATCCAGGCACTGGACCGTGGACGTGGTCCGGCGCAAACAGTAAAAACATAGGCCGCGCTCGCGCGCGTGGATGGCCCTTCGCAACGCCGCGTTCTGCAGAAAGTCTGCCTCCTCGATGCTAATCGCCGCGCCCGCGCCCGCGCCCGCCCCTACTTCCTTGACCGTGACAGCGGCCCGGATCTCGATGCCATTCTGCTTCTCAGGGCGAATCTCCTCGGGCAGCCGCACCTCCACCACGTGCCCAAATTTGCTCCGTTGGACCAAGCGCATCGCGCCTTGGGCCACGAGTCGGCGCACTGCGTTGCGCACCGGTGCTGTGGATAGCCGGATATGGCGCGCCAGCCATCGAATCGAAAAGCGGAGGCGGAGTTTTCCTTCCAGGCGGCTGTGCCGCAGGAGGTGCGCATAGACGGTGCGTTCGATGACCGACAGGCCCAGCCGCGGCGCGAGTTGGTCTTCCAATTGTTTCCAGACAAGTTCGGCGTTCGGTTTTTTGTTTTTCATGGTTAGATCCAGAGTTGGAGTTCGAGGAGTTGAAAGTCGAAAGTTAAAAGTTGAAAGAAAAGGAAAGAATTTAACGCAGAGAACACAGAGAACGGAGCATGGAAGTCACGGAGCAAAAAAAAGGGGCACGATTTTATCGTGCCGCTTTTTAGGGATGCGCTTGCCCCACCGCAGGCATGCCTTCGGCAGGCAAGCACCTGTGAGCAGGGGGGAGAATGCGGCGCAAAAAGAAAAAGGGCGAAACCGCAGTCGAGCCGCAGATTCACCCGAGAGTCATTATACCAGAACACAAACGCTTTGCAAGCCCTATTTTCAGGTTAATTCTATGTGGCCTGGGCTATGTAGCCTGGGCCGAGTAACACGGATCACGCACCGTCTTGCTACACCGCGCGCACCAGCCTAAACTGAACCTATGATTCCGGCGAGCACCCAAAATCGTGACAGTCGGAGAGTTGCCCCGCACAACGCCGAACCTCACCCAACCGAGGTTGTTCCGTTCGGACGTTACGGCGGAGGTCGCTTGACCGGGCACCCAGTCGGTTTGGTCATAGTTCTCGGTCTACTTCTCATGGGATTGATAGGAATTCCAGAGGCGCGGTGGTTCTTCGCGGGGTCTCTTTTCCTGGGCAGCCTTTGTGGACTGTTACTCTGGTTGCGTCATCGATAGAACAATGATTCCGGCCAGCTTCCAAATTCGCGACTTGACGATCCGCCCTGCCGCGGTTCTTGCACCCATGGCGGGCGTGACGGACACGCTTTTCCGCCGCGTCATTCGCGGTCTCGGTGGCTGCGGCCTGCTGATGACGGAGTTCACCAGCTCCGAAGGCATCACGCGCAGCGCCAAGAAAACTCTGCGCTATCTCTATTTCCAGGAAGACGAGCACCCCATCACCGCGCAGCTTTTTGGCGCGAATCCCGCGGTCATGGCCGAAGCCGCAAAAATGGTCGAAGACCTCGGCTACGACGCCGTGGACATCAATCTCGGCTGCCCCGCCAAGAAAGTGGTGAAGTGCGGCGGCTCTGGCCTGCTCCGCGATCTCCCGCTCCTCGAAGAAATTTTCAAAGCCGTCCGCGCAGCGGTGAAAATTCCGCTGACCATCAAGCTGCGTGCCGGCTGGGATGAGAATTCCATCGTCGCCGTCGAAGTTGCGAAAATGGCCGAAAGCATCGGCGTGGAAGCCGTCGCTGTCCATCCGCGCACGCGCCTTCAGGGTTACGCCGGCGCCGCGGACTGGAGCCTCATCGCCGCCGTCAAACAAGCGGTGAAAATTCCCGTCATCGGCAACGGCGACATCAACAAGCCCGAAGACGCCGCGCGCATGGTCAGCGAGACCGGCTGCGACGCCGTGATGATCGGCCGCGCCGCCGCCACCAATCCCTGGATTTTTTCCCAGATGCAGCAGCACGCCCAAACCGGCCGCTACGACACCCCCACCGACGATGTCCGCTACCGTTTACTGATGGACTACTATAGGCAAATTAATGCTGCCCACCTGCCCGATGGTGTAGGCAAAATGAAGCAGTTCGCGTGCTGGTTTACTCATGGCGTGGGGAACGGC
>JBGQDD010000443.1:0-3202 GCA_041495665.1 Candidatus Acidiferrum sp. | reverse complement strand
CTGGATTCGAGTTGTTGGACCTGCTTGTGGAAAATCTGTGCCTTTTCTTCTGGTAGCCACGCGCGCCAGTCGTCTTTGACAGACTTGCCGCGGGTAGGGGTGCGGACAGAGTCGTTCACGGGAGATCTCCGATGGGACAGATTTGGGAGTATAGCAAAAACTTTTCCACATGCCAAATTATTATTATTCCAGGATCATGATTCTTCAGGACTTGTGATGGACGTCACAGCGAGCGCAAGCGATGTGTTAGTACCCGAGGTACCGCTTTCATTTCGTCGGGCTGGATGTTGAGGCCCATTCCTTGCTCAAGGATGGCGCGGGCCGCTATACTCGCCTGACAAAGCAGGCGAAAGGATTTTCCTTTGCAATTTGAGCCGCGCGACCAGCTTGAACAGCGCCAGAAGAAACTTGAACAGATCCAGGCGCTGGGACACGATCCGTATCCCCGGGAATTTCGCTGGACGGATACACCGGCCGCATTGGTAGAGAAGTACAGTCAGACCTCCGGCCCGGAATTAGAGGCAACCAAGAGTGAGGTCCGGGTCGCTGGCCGCATCGTGTCTTTCCGGCTGATGGGGAAAGCGGGTTTTGCGCACCTGCAAGGGGCCGGGAAGCGTATTCAGATCTATGTAAAGAAAGATATCGTCGGCGAACAGGGGTTCCAACTGTTCCATCTGCTGGACCTGGGCGATTCGATCGGTGTGCGCGGGCACCTGTTTCGAACCAAGACCAATGAGCTGTCCATTTGGGTCGAGGAGATTTTCTTTCTTTCGAAAGCCCTTCTGCCGCTGCCGGAAAAATGGCACGGCCTGACGGACGTGGAGCTGCGCTACCGCCAGCGGTATTTGGACCTGATCGCCAATGAAGAGTCACGGCAGGTGTTCGTAACGCGCGCGCGAATCATCCAGGAATTGCGCCGGTTTTTTGATGCGCGCGGCTACATCGAAGTCGAAACGCCGATGATGCATCCCATCGCCGGGGGCGCCGCCGCGCGGCCGTTCAAGACGCACCACAACACGCTGGACATCGATCTGTATCTGCGCATCGCGCCGGAGCTTTATCTGAAGAGGCTGACGGTCGGGGGATTCGACCGCGTGTACGAGATCAACCGAAATTTCCGCAACGAAGGTATTTCCACGCAGCACAATCCCGAATTCACGATGCTGGAGTTTTACGAGGCCTACAGTAATTATCGCGATTTGATGGACCTGAACGAGCAGCTTTTCGCGCTGCTGGCCAAGAACATCACCGGCTCAACCACGGTGAAGTACGGCAAGGCCGAGCTTGATTTTTCGAAAATGCAACGGCTCTCGATGCGCGAAGCGATCGTCAAGTATTGGCCCGCGGCTGCGGGCGAGGCGCCCACGTCCGAAAAATTAGGCTCGCCGGGTGGCGCTCAGGAAGCGACAAATCGCTATAACCTGTGGGCAAAGGGCGCCGGCGCGCCCTACGCCGGAGCTAAAGGCAGGCTGAAGGACGGCGAATGGACAGGACTCCTCTTCGAGACCATGGCCGAAGATAAACTCGTCCAGCCCACCATCCTTTACGATTTTCCGACAGAGATCTCGCCGCTCTCGAAACAGAAGCCGGAAGATCCATCGCTGGCGGAACGATTCGAGATTTACGTTGCGGGCATGGAAGTAGCGAACGGCTTCTCCGAGTTGAACGACCCGGCCGAGCAGGAGCGGCGCTTTCTTGCGCAGATCGCCCAGGGCGGCGACGAAGTTCCGAAGCGGCTCGACGTGGATTACATCCGCGCGCTCTGCCACGGCATGCCCCCGACGGCTGGCGAAGGCATCGGCATCGACCGCTTGACGATGCTGCTGACGGATTCGCCCTCGATCCGTGACGTCATCCTCTTTCCACTGCTGCGACCGGAAGGCGGCGGCGAATCATCTTCCGAAGCGCACGGCGCCTAACGTATCCTTCCAACTAGCATGCGATTCGAATGGTTCGTGGCGCAGCGGTACCTGCGGTCGCCGTACCGGCCGGCGGTTCTGCGGTTGGTCACGCTCTTTTCCACGATCGGGGTGGCCGCGGGCGTGGCGACGCTGGTGATCGCGCTCTCCATGAACACGGGTTTTCGCGAGACGCTGCAAGACCGGCTGCTCGGCGTGACGGCGCATGTTTCACTCACGCGTCCGGGCACCGGCGGAATCAGGAACTACGAGGAAATGGCCACCAAGCTCGCCGAGGTAACGGGCGCGCGTTCGGTCACGCCGGCGGTGTACCAGACCATGCTGCTTTCCTTCGCTGGACAAGCGCGAGGCGTGGTCACGAAAGGCGTTGATCCCGAGCGGGAGCGGAAGAGCGACGAAGCGCTGCAGCGCATCGTCGCCGGAAGCCTGGATTTTTCCCCGGACGCGGACGGCATTGACGCGCTGCTGATTGGAAAACAGCTAGCCGAGGAGTGGAAGGTTTCTCCGGGCGATTATGTGACGCTCACAAGTCCGCAGGGACGATTGACGCCCTTCGGATTGATGCCGCGGACGCGGCGGTTTCGTGTCGCGGGTGTTTTCGATTCCGGTTTTTACGATTATGACGAGAACTGGTGTTTCATGACGCTGGCTGCGGCGCAGGGGCTTTCCGGCGCGGGCGACGTCGTCAACGTCCTCGAGTTTCGCCTGAATCAACCGGAGCGCGCGGGCGAAATTGCGGCACGGGCCCGGCAAGCCGCCGGACCGGGATTTTCAGCGACGACCTGGATGGAAGAAAATCGCGCGCTGTTCCGGGCGCTGCGGCTGGAAAAACTGGTCACGGCGATCTTCATCGGGCTGATTACTTTCGTGGCCGGTCTCAACATTCTAGTGGTTCTTTCCATGACGGTCACCGACAAAGCGCGCGACATCGCCGTGCTCCGGTCCATGGGTGCGCGGCGCGAGCAGATTCGAACCATTTTTCTTTGGCAGGGAATCAGCATCGGAACCGTGGGCACGCTGATCGGCCTTTTCATCGGCTACACGTTTTCGCTTGCAGCAGGGAACTACCATCTGATTCCTCTCGATCCGCAGGTGTACGCCGTCCCGTACGTGCCTTTTCATCCGAGTGTTTTCGATGGGGTGTGGATCGCCGTTGTGGCGATGGGAATTTCGATCGCGGCCACGATTTTGCCGGCGCGCGCCGCAGTGCGGCTCCTGCCGGTAGAGATTCTCCGGTATGAATGATGAACAGGAATCGACCAACGATAACCATATTCCTTGGT
>JBGQDD010000442.1:0-3212 GCA_041495665.1 Candidatus Acidiferrum sp. | reverse complement strand
TACCCCAGCGTCCCCGTCGCCATTCCGCCAAACACATCCACCACGTAGTGATACCGTCCCCACACTGTCGAAACGCACATGCACAACACCATGGGTACCATCACCCAGAACAGCCAGCGCCGGTGCCGCCATGCGCCCCACAATGCCGCGACCGACCCCGCGACGTGTTCGGACGGAAACGCCGCGCCCCGCACGCGACCGAAGTGCTCGATGAAATTAATCGCGGCCGTAAACGGCCCGCCTTGCAGCGATCCACGCCACGCCCCCGCCATCGAGAACCATGGGCTCTCGATCGGAAAGAAGATCGCTATTCCGTAGCCGATTGCATAGCCCGCGGCCGAATACGTCATCACCGACCAGTACCCTTGCCAATCTCGCCGGTAATACAAGATCCCGCCCAGCACCAAGAGATACGTGAAGTAGGTGAGATACGCGAACTGCATGAAATCGTTCCGCGCCGGTGTTGCGAACTGCTCCAGCCATACCGTGGGATGCACGCCGGTCAGCCAGTAGTCGGCGGCGATCAGCTTCGCGTCCCGCCAGCCTGGCGTCACTAGATGTACGAGCTTTCCCAACTCCTCAAAGCAAAACAGAAAAAATAGATGCGGATACCAGTGCCGCCAGAAGTGCCAAAACTTTTGCGTAGCCGTAGGACAGACATTCCTGTCTGTCCCTCCTCGTGCTTCCACTCGACACAAAATCAAGATCATCGCCGCAACCAACGCTTGCGCGCCGAACAACTTCACGGGATGCGCGAGGTTTTCCGCAAACACCGCGATCAGCGCGCTCGATGCCGCCAAATAACCCAGCGCCACCCATTCGAATGCTCCGCACGCCATCCACGCCGCCGCTGCTTCCCGCGTGATCCATGCCACAAATCCTTGTTTCTCCGCTTCAAAACTCGTCGCACGCGCGCGGCTCCCGGCAGCACCCACCTCTCCGTGCCAGACGATCACCACTTCGTTCACTCGACGATTCTGCCTTTTTGCGCGATTCATCGCAGGCTCCGCGAAGCTGCTTCTTCCTTCATGCCTGCATTCTTCAATGGCTCTTTCCGATCTCCACGGCTCACTTGTTTTTCAGTCTTGCCATCCGCGTCGCGTGTTCTTCGCTGCGAACTCTGTGTTGAGTCTTTCTCCTCATTCCATTGGATCACTGGCCACTCACGCTTCTTAGCAACCCGTCCAAGCCTAGTCGATGGATTCACCGCCGCCGGTCGGCCTATCGCCGCCAGCAACCACCGGTCATTCAAACTATCGCCGTACGCGTGGCATAGCCCTAAGTCGAGTCGTAGCTCCTCAGCCAGCCGCTTCGCCGCCTGCGCTTTCGCTTCCCCGAACATCGCTTCGCCCAAAACCCGTCCCGTCCACCTGCCGTCCATTTCTTCCAGCCGCGTCGCACAGACGTGAATCGTCAGCGTGATTCCACGCGCCGCAAGTGCCGCTTCCATGGCGTGCGCGGCTCCCCGCGCTAACGGCTCGAGCGTCCCGCTTATCAGCACGATTTCGTGTCCCTGCCTTGCATGCCATGCCACCGTCTCGATCCCTTGCGCAAAAAAGGTGGGGACAGGCAATCGTGGATTGCGCCGCGGAGGAGCCGACGCCTGTCCCTCGGCCTGGTGGCCGCCCTTGTGCCAAGAGGAGACGTCTCCGTCTCCCTCGCCACGCTCGTCTAAAATTTGCACGCCGCGCAGATACATTTTGTTCGCTTGCAAAATCGCGCTGATTCCGCGCGGTATCAGGCGCATCGCTTCCTTCAGCCACAGAAAATAGTTTTTAACCGGGATCGCTCTCCGGTACCGCAACGTTCGAAAGAACCTCCGCTCCAGCGATGGCAACGACGCGAGCGTTCCATCCAAATCAAAAAAAGCCGCGATGTTTCCGCCGCGCTCCCGTACTTCAGTGAATTCCTTTATCTCCTCAACCTCCTTGCGCTCTTTCACATCGCCTCCTGCGCTGCGCTCTTCGCTCCGCGCGCTTGCCCCACGTTTCCCGCAGTGTATTTCCACCCTTCCACCAAAACTGGCAGCCCACGCACCAAGCAAAACGCCGCCGTCATCCACGTCAGCACATGCGCCCCCACGCGAATCATGGCCTGCACATCCGCCGCCAGTTCACCCACCGGCGCCACCGACCCGCGCGTCAGCGCCAACTCCAATCCCAAATAGCAGAAGCACAAGCACTTCATCGCCGCATACAACCCCCGGCTCCAGCGCGAGGCCACCAGTGCCTGCCCCCACCAGGTCCGCAGCATGGCATTCGCGCCCCAGCCGGAATGCCCCGCTTTCATCGCCAATCCGCGCAAGAAATCCGTCGCCGCCCCACGCGCAAAAAACAAAATCGGCAGCCACAGCGACACCATCCCCACGACGGCGAAATACGTGAAGTACACGTTCTCGATCATGCGGTCGCCCAGAATGTCCAGTTGCGCGCCCACCGGGGTCGCCATTTTTTTCTTCCGGGCGATATGCCCGTCCAACGCATCCAGCGCGATCGCCGCCACAGTCAGCCCCACGGCCGTGAGGTTAGCCCACGCCCCGCGCCCGAACAGGCACACGGCCGCGAACCCCACCACGACTCGCAGAAACGTCACTTTGTTCGGCGTCCATCGCATATTCACCTGCCAAGCGCAACACAGCGTCTAGTCAGACAATGGCAACCTCCGTGCCAGTCACTGCTCCTGCAAGATGCTTCTGTTCAGTCACTTACAGACTGCTTCGCCATGCTTCCTCCCGCTCCACGCCAGCCAAATCCATCATCTGTCGTTTATTTGCACCTCCCCCGCCTTGTTTCCTTTCCTGGTCTTGCGCGTCTAAGAAAACGGCTTCGTCTTTGCCGCTCGCACACCCATCCTTCGCGATGTCATCCTTCAGCGAACCGATGAGGTTTGCTGAACGACTCCGACGTATGCAAGAGCACGAACCAGATTTATGGGAGAATAAGAAGGTTTCTTTTGAAGTCTACTCAGATGCGCGATTTCGTCGCGCTTCCGGGTCGTCACCAAGGATTAAATCAGGATGAACGATGTTCCTCTAGCAGCAGCATTTCTCGCCGGGCTCGTTTCGTTTCTCTCGCCCTGTGTTCTGCCGCTCGTTCCTGGCTACATCTCCATGCTCTCCGGCATCGGCATGGAGCAACTTCGCAAGGGTGAAGTTCCCAGCTCCGGCCTGTTCGCTTCGGCGCTCGCGTTCGTTGCCGGCTTTTCTGTTGTTT
>JBGQDD010000441.1:0-3238 GCA_041495665.1 Candidatus Acidiferrum sp. | reverse complement strand
CACGTGAAGAAAATTCACGAGCTGACCATCACGGACGACTGCACATCGCTCTATAACGCGCGGCACATGGGCTTCATCCTGGAGACGGAGATCTACCGCTCGCAGCGCTACAACTACGAATTCTCGATCGTTTTCATCGACCTGGACCATTTCAAGCAGGTGAACGATACGCACGGGCATCTGGTGGGCTCGCGGCTGCTGGCGGAGATCGGGAACGCGCTGAAGGAGCGTTGCCGGCTGATCGATTACGCGTTCCGTTATGGCGGGGACGAGTTTGTAATCCTGCTGCCGCAGACTTCGAAAGAGAACGCGCTGAACGTGGCGCGGCGTTTACATAAATTGGTGCGCGAGAGCACCTGGCTGGTGCCGCAAGGGCTGAACATCCGGCTGACGCCCAGCGTGGGCGTGGCATCCTACCCGGCGGATTCGCGAACCAAGGAAGGATTGCTGCACCTTGCCGATGAGGCCATGTACCTGGTGAAGAATACCAGGCGCGACAGCGTGGCCGCGGCGAACATGGGGATTTTGCCGAATCCGGTGGCGAGCGCCGAGTCGGCTGGGTAGTCCTCACGTTTTTCTGACCGAACATTCCATCTTCTATACAGTCCCTCGAAAGTTTGCTTAACTGAAGAGATGAAGAGAAGCGAAGCGGCGAAGTATGCGCGCTGGTCGGCGGCGGCAGCGTTGCTGCTGGCGAGTGTGACGGCCAGTGTGTATCTCGAGCGCAAGTGGGTCGCTTATCGAGAAAAGCAAAAGGCGCCGCCGCCGGCTCCGCAAGGTGTGACGCGCAGTTCGAACGGGCTTACTTTTTCCAAGATGGAGGGAAATCAAAAGATTTTCACGGTGGAGGCGTCGAAGGCCACGGATTTCAAGGATAAGGCCGCCAGTTTGCTGGAAGACGTGAAGATCACCATCTTCGGGAAGACCGGAGAGCGTCACGACACGATTCACACGCAAAGCTGCCAGTACGAAAAAATGGGCGGAAGCATCACATGCAGCGGCGAAGTGCAGCTCGACCTGGAGAGCCGGGCGGAAGCCGAGCGCGCAGCAAGACATCCGGAAATAGGTGCAGAGCAGAGGGTACACGTGGAGACCCGCGGGGTGGTGTTTAATCGCGCGAGCGGTATGGCGCGGACGGAGCAGCCCGTGAAGTTCGTCTTTCCGAATGGGATTGGAGAGGCTGTGGGAGTGGAGTATCACTCCGAAGAAGGGACGGTGCGGCTGCTGAGAGATGTGCAGTTTTCTCTGATGCCGCCGAGAAATGACAGCGCGGGGAAAAAGACGGAGAGTGCGGGTACGAAAGAACCGATTCGTGTGACGGGGAAGAGCCTCGATTTTGAGCGAGAGTCCAGGACGATGCAGTTGTACGGGCCGGTCGAAGCGGAAACTCACACGGCGCGTTTGCGTGCGGGGAAGCTGACTCTCACGCTGGACGCGGCATTTCGCGCGGAGAAACTTGTGATTACGCCGGGACCGAATGGGAAAAACCCCGAATTGGAATCTCAGGGCGCGGATGGCCCGACAAATCTGAGCGCCGAGACCATCACGGCACAATTTGCTCCGGAGGGGTGGCTGACGAGAATCGAGGGTGCGGGAGATGTGCGCGGTTCGCGGCGCACCGGAACAGAGGCAGAGGACTTTCGCGCAGAGCACGGCGCGATGGAGCTGTGGCCGAAGCTAAACCAGCCGAGAGAATTGAACTTGAAAGGCAGCGTGCAGTTGAAAACGCAGGCGGAGACGTCCGGCGAGGCGAGAATGCTGCAGACCAGCGAATTGCTGATGAAATTCGCCGACGGGAAAAAGGGCGAGAGCAGCAAGCTCAAGCGAGCGGAGACCTTGGGGGCGGGGAGCATCGAATGGACGGATGCGGCGCCGCAAAACGGAACGCCGGGAGTTCCCGCGAACAGCGAGGCTGCGCGGACAAAACTGCAGGCGGATAAGCTCGCAATGGAATTCGGCGAGGAAGGCAAGGCGAAACAGTTGGTTGCGACCGGCCATGTGCTGACGGAGCGGGCGGCGGGCGGCAAGCCCGTGCAGACAGCGACGGCGCAGAGCGGAGCGGCGCAACTGCTGTCGAGCGGCGGATGGTCGCAGATGGATCTGCAGGGAAATGTAAGACTGAAAGAAGGCGACCGGAGCGGACAAGCGGACCACGCGACGTTTGTCCGGGCAACGCAGACGGCTCTGCTGACGGGAAAAGCGCTGGCGCGCGACGCCACCGCGGAGACGCAGGCGCCGCGAATCACCTTCGTGCAGAGCACCGGAGAGATTCGCGCCGAGGGAGGCGTACGGTCGACGGAATTTTCGACCAAAGGGAGCGGAGCGCAGCTTGCCGCCGTACCAGCGAACATTTCGGCGGACGCAATGCAGGCGAATTCGAAGACGGGGAGAGCCCTGTATACGGGACACGCGCGTTTGTGGCAAGGCGATTCGGTGATGGAAGCGGATTCAATCGAGTTGCTGCGCGAGGCGCGGGTTTTGAATGCCATTGGAAATGTTCACGCGGTATTCCCCCAGGGGGTGGGGCAATCGCCCGTGCAGAGCGTGGCCGTGCAAGCGGGACCGAAGAAGCCGCGGTTGTGGCATGTAACGGCGGGGACGCTGACATACCGCGACGCAGAGAGCCGCGCGCACCTGGAGAAAAACGTGGTGGCGCAATCGGCGGAACAAAAGATGCGCGCCGCGGCGGTGGATCTATTTTTTACGAGGGCAGAGAAGCCCAATTCGAATGCGACGAATGCTTCCGCTCCGGCAAATGCAGCGGCCGGCGCCCAGCAGATTAGCCGGGCGATTGGAACGGGCGGCGTGATCGTGGAACAAGGGACGAGGAAAGCCACGGCCGAGCGCGGCGAGTACTCCGCGGCGGACGGAAAATTCGTGATGAGCGGCGGAAATCCCACGATTTTTGACGCCGTGGAAGGGACCACCACGGGACGTCAATTGACCTTCTTTTTAGCGGATGATACGATCATCGTCGACTCAGAAACTGGTTCGCGGACGTTGACGAGGCACCGAGTCGATAAATAATTCAACAGCTCCGCGGCCGCCCGTGAAGAGGTATGCTGAAGCTCCAGGCCGTCGATTTAAGCAAGTCGTACCGTGGCCGTAAGGTCGTTGACGACGTTGAACTGGAGATCGGACAGGGTGAAGTCGTCGGGCTGCTCGGTCCCAACGGCGCAGGCAAGACGACGACGTTTTATATCCTGGTAGGTCTCGCCCGGCCCGACTCCGGCCGCGT
>JBGQDD010000440.1:0-3251 GCA_041495665.1 Candidatus Acidiferrum sp. | reverse complement strand
CTTGATCATGCGAATCATCGGAATCGCCTGGACGCTGGCCTGCTACTTCGTGGTCCCTGTGCTGGCCTTCGAAGACCTCACTCCGATCGATGCCGTGAAGCGCTCCTCCAAGCTCTTCCGCGACACCTGGGGAGAAAAAGTCATCGGCGGCTTCAGTCTCAGCATGGTTTCCCTGGTTCTCATGCTGCCCGGCATCGGCTTGGTGATCGCCGCCACGTTTCTAGCCGGTATCAGCGGCATGCTCGTCGGCATGATTTTGATGTTTCTTTATTTCCTTTTGCTCTCGGTTTTCATGTCCGCAGTGGGCGGCATCTTCAACGCGGCGCTCTATCGCTACGCCTGCTTCAAGCAGGCGCCGCCGGCCTTCTCTCAGGAGCTGATCGCTTCAGCTTGGGCGCCAAAGAGCTAAGCTTCAACCCGATGGGCGGATAGGAAGGTCCGCCCATTACACTCCACTTACAGTTTTGTTGATTGTTTTGCCCCTCTGGAGCACTCACGCTCCCGGCGCGCAACGATACCCTTTCCAACGTACACTACTACTGGGTCAAACCGCTGTAACGCAAGATGCCTTCGGCGCGTCTTAAGTTCCAACCGGGTGTTGGCCTCTCTTTTCTCCGGATTTTCTGCGAGAGTTGGTGGACGCGACAGGACCGGCAGCCGCGCGCGCTTAAAAATGAAATTTCAAGCTGCCGCCCACCGTGCGCGACGGTGCGTATTGGATGGGAATCTCTTCGCTCTCTTTGGCGATTTGGTAGATGCTGTTGCTGACGTTAGTGATGTTGAATTCTAGATCCACATGGCGTGGCTCGGTCTTCCACAGGGTCAGTCCGGTAGCCAGATCCGCTGTAAAGTGTTGCGGCAGACGCGGGCCATGTTCGACGATCGTGCCGCTGCCATACCGCATTGCGTTTCCCGCCCAAAATCCCCGCCACTTGTTGTGATAAAAAATCTGCGCTGTACCTGTGTGCGTCTGGTCAAAGGCTGGAATGATCCGCTCGCCCGCGATGAGTGGTTCGTCGCCGGCGAAGCCTCCAGTGATTGGGCCGTAAAAATATGTTTTTGCCAGCGCGTACTGGAAGCGCGCTGAAATTCCCAGGCGCTCGAGTTGACGCATGTTCGCAACGAACTCGATGCCTTTGGAACGAGCGGCATCGAAATTGATGGGCACAAAAATCCGCGAAATCGAGATTTCGTGGTTTTCGAAACTGTTTCGGCCGTTGTGCAGATAGGCATTCAGTTCCAGGCTCACGCGGGGGGTGACTTCCTGCGACCAGCCCAGCTCGTAGTAGTTCTGCGTGTACGGACGCACGTTGCCGACGCGCTGTCCCGGATCGACGGCATGGTTGCCGATAAAGCTGGCGAGCAGCGAGTACTCGATGGGTGGCGGTGAAAATAGTCGATTGTAGGCGGCGTGAATGACCGACTTCGTTTTATTGATGTGGTAGGCAACGCCCACGCGCGGGCTGGCTTGCTGGTCTGCGTCCACGAGGTCGAAATGGTCGTAGCGAACGCCCAGATCGACGGTCAGGTTTCGAACGGGCGAAAAATGATCTTGCACGTAGAAGCTGGCCTGCCCGCCCTTGCCCCAGCCTTGGAAGTGAGGGAAGACATCCGGATCCCCGCGGCTGTTGAACAAAAAGCTTTCCCCTACGCGCATCCGGACGAGGTCGATTCCCGCCTTGAAGTAATGTCCGCGCCAGGAGTGCGAGAGGTCGCTCTTGATGCCGAGCGCAAGCGATGAGCGCGACGCTGACGAGAGAGGCGTGACCGGGTCGCTCGTAGGCAAAACGCGGTCCGAACTTACGCGCTCGTAGACTGAAGTGTGCAGCAGTGCTTGCGGCGAAAAGGAATGCAGCCAGCTAAGAATCGCCGTGTACTGGCGAAGATGCCGCTGCGCGTCGCGACCGGCTGCCTGGTCATCGGTAATATTGGGCTGCTGAAAATTCGTGCCGGAGCCCAGCAGGAGGAGCTTCATCGAGTCATTGTTTCCGGCGCGCCAGTCAAACTGCGCCGTGGCGCGAGAGCCTTTGCCAAAATCATGGAGCTCCTTCGGCTCGGGGGGATCGAGATAGCGGCCGGAGGTGAATCCATCCACGAAGAAGTAGTAGCCCAGCACGCCGGCCTGCCCTCCGTAGTCCGCGTTGAGATCATGATTTTCCACCGTGGCGCCACGGAAATTTAAGTCGCCGTGTCCCGCGAGCTCGGCTCCGGATCGCGTCGTGATGTCCAGCACGCCTCCGAAGCGGTTGCCGTATTCCGGCGTGAATCCTCCCGTCATCAGGTCCACGGTCTCGAAAATTTGCGGGCTCATGCCGGGAGCAAATTGCGGCTGCGCATTTTCCAGAAACGAAACGCCGTTAACAAATTCATGCAGCGAAAACTCCGTCCCTCGGACGGCCAGAAAATTGTCGTGGCTGTCGCTGGTGCCCGGCATGAGATTGTTCACCAGATCGTTCGTGCTCTCCACCATCGGCTCGGGCAGCCGCGCGAGGTCCTGCCGCGTGAAGGTGTAAGAACTCCCAGTTTTCTCAGGATCTACAGTCAGGTAGCTGGCCTGAACTTCAACCTTCTGTCGCATTGTTTCTTTTTCTTGTAGATCGACGTTCAGCGAAATCGGCTGGCGCGGGCGCAGCGCAAACTCGTAGGTAGCCTTGAAGTAGCCCGCAGCCTCCACTTGCAGTAGGTAAGCCCCGCCTTCCACGCCCGAAAAACGAAACTTGCCATCGCCGTCCGCAACGGCGGTTAGAGCAGTTCGGCCGTCCTGATGTTGCAGAGAGACAGATGCATTCGGCACTAGGCGGCCTGAACTGTCATGCACTGTGACTTCGATTGCCGTTTGGGCGTAGGCCGTGCCAGAGATGAGGAGGATGAGACAAACGACACGCAGGCAGGAGGAAAGCATGTTGGAAGAGCCTCCGCGACGACGATCTCGGACCCGTGCAGGCAGGACGGGCGCTAAAAGCGATAGTCTAACACAGCGTTGCGCGTCCTCGCCGCCAAGATCCTCCTCACGCTCGGGCTCTGGGCCGGCCCGGCGCTCCTCTTGCCGGTACCCTGGTTTGCGGTCGTCGGAATTCCGGAGCCGCCGCTCGCGCAGCTCGTCTTCGTGCGGCTCCTCGGCGCTGCGTACGTCGCGCTCGTCGCCGGCTACGCGCTCGCCTGGCGGGCGCCCGCACGCCATCCGGGGGCGATTCTCGTCGGCATCGTCTCGAACGGTCTCGCGGCACTCGTGATTCTGCGCGTCGGGAGCG
>JBGQDD010000439.1:0-3262 GCA_041495665.1 Candidatus Acidiferrum sp. | reverse complement strand
GAGGCTCCAATCGAGGATGGCGGTGAGCAGCGCACCGCTTTGACTCAAGAAGGCGACGTTTCCCGGACGGGCAATGGTTTGCGCAAACGTAGCGTTGAGACCGATCAGCGGGTTCATCACGCCAAGGCAGTTTGGCCCGATCAGACGCAGCCGCCCGCGACGGAGGTGTGCCGAAACTTGACGCTCAAGTTCAGCCCCTGCGGCGCCATGTTCGCGGAAGCCGGCGGAGATGACGACAGCGGCGCGTACACCGCAATCCACGCATTCCGCGATAACTCCCGGCACGGTCGCGGCGGGGGTGGCGATGACGGCCAAGTCTATTTCTTTAGAAACGGCGCGAACTGAGGGAAAGGTGCGCAGGCCGAGAAGTTCTGAGTGATTCGGGTTGACGGGATAAATGTCTCCGCGAAAGCCAGCGATCAAGTTGGAAAGCAACGTGCGGCCGACGCTGCCTTCGCGCGCGGAGGCGCCGAGGACGGCCACACTTCGAGGATGGAAGACGGCGTCAAGAGGGAGCGCGCCGGAACGCAACACATCGTGTGAAGGATCCGTGCGCTTCGGTGCTGAATCGTTTGCGTCCATGCGATGACTATTATCTGGACTTTCCCAACTTGCAAGCACCGCTTTACGTTTTACCGGTGCAAATCAACCCGTCAAGATCGAGCCCCCCAGTTCTTCGAGGAAGAGCCCATTAATCATTGCCGCCTCTCGGTGGCTGTCTGACTATTGTTCATGCCGACCTGCTCGGCGCCCGAAGTAAGTGGTGAGCAAAAAACCGGCGCTTCGCAAGTTCGACCAAAAGCAGGTAGGTAAGAGTAGAGGCCGCGAGGAAGAGGAAGAATCCGAGAGGCAGTGCCGTAAAGCCGAGGAGCTTCGCCAACGGAGAAAAGGGAAGCAGTACACCAACGATCACGATCGAGACGGTGGTGAACGCCAGCCAGCCGCTCGGACGGCTCCGAAGTGGATTGCCGGCCGTGCGAATCACGAATAGGACAAGAGTCTGCGTGGCAAGCGATTCGACGAACCAGCCGGTATGAAACAGCGGCTCGCTGGCGTGGAAAAAATGCAGCAAGACGTAGAAAGTCAAGAAATCGTAGATCGAGCTGATGGGACCAATGAAAATCATGAAGTTGCGAATGAGGCGCATATCCCAGCGCTGCGGACGGCGGAGGTAAGACTTGTCGACATTGTCGGTGGGGATGGTGATCTGGGCGGTGTCATACAAGAAATTGTTCAGAAGAATCTGCGTTGAAAGCATGGGGAGAAACGGCAGGATGAGCGAGGCCCCCGCCATGCTGAACATATTGCCGAAGTTCGAGCTCGTGCCCATAAGCAAGTACTTGAGAACATTTGCCGAAGCTTTGCGGCCTTCGATGATCCCGCGGTGAAGAACGCTTAATCCCGCCCGAACCAGGATGATGTCCGCGGCATCACGGGCCACGTCAACGGCGGTCGCCACGGAAATGCCCACATCCGCTGCATGGAGCGAAGGCGCATCGTTGATTCCGTCACCCAAGAAACCGACAACGTGTCCACGCAGTTTGAGCGCCCGGAGAATGCGGAGCTTCTGCATCGGCGTGACTCTCGCAAAGACGGTAGCTTGCTCGGCAACATGGCCAAGAGCAGGCTCGGTCATCGTATCGAGGGTCGAGCCCAGCACGATAATGGGGTCATTGAGACCTACCTGCGTGCAAATGTGCTTTGCCACGAGTTCGTTATCGCCGGTGAGAATCTTCACCGCGATGCCGTCTCGCTTCATCTCCGCCAGCGACGTGGCCACATCCTCGTTCGGGGGATCGGCAAACGCCAGGAAACCTGCCAGTACGAGCGAATGCTCATCGGCGGGTGTGAACTTATCGCTCCGTTCCACGGTAGCGAACGCGACGGCTAGGACGCGAAGACCTTGCTCGCACAAACCCTCGTACACGCCCCTGATGCGTTCGTGCGCCTCAGGCTCCAGGCTCTGGGTCATGCCTCGAGCTTCGTAAGACGTGCAGAGTGCGAGGATCCCTTCCGGCGCACCCTTGGTTATCAGGAGGCGCGTGGTTCCGGATGTATCGCTGCGCTCCACAATGATGGAAAGCCGCCGGCGGTTAAAATCGAAAGGGATTTCGTCGCACTTGGCATGCCCATCTGCATCAGGCCGCTGAACACGCAGGATGGCGGTATCCAGTGGACTGCGTATCCCCGTTTCGAACTTGCTGTTTAGATACGCAAGCGCGAGCGCGTGATCCGAAGCCTGCCCGAGTGAATCCATCGCGGAGTTGAGCGTCATCACGCCTTGCGTCAGGGTCCCTGTTTTGTCGCTGCAGAGCACATCAATGCTGCCAAGATTCTGAATGGCCGGAAGATGCTTGACGATTACCTGATCCCGGGACATGCGAACCGCTCCACGAGCAAGGGTGACGGAAGTGATCATGGGGAGGAATTCTGGGGTGAGGCCGACGGCCAGCGCCACTGCGAAGACAAAGGACTCGAAAGCATCCTTATGGAGCGCCACGCGCACTACAAGAATGAACAAGACCAGGAACAAAACTGCGCGCATGATGAGCCAGCCGAAATGCCGCAAGCCGCGTTCAAATTCCGTTTCGCCAGCCCTTTCCGCAATTTTCGCGCTGATGGCTCCGAAGGAGGTGCGGCTCCCCGTCGCCAGAACACGAGCGACTCCTGTTCCGCTCACCACGGATGTTCCTAGAAACACCAGGTTCGGGTTTTGCGGAGATGTTTCGCCCACTTCATTTCCAGCTACCGCTTTTTCCACGGGCATGGATTCGCCGGTAAGTGCAGCCTGCTGGACGTAAAGGTCGCGTGACTCCAAGAGCCGCCCGTCGGCGGGGACAAGGTCTCCCGCGGATAGGCGAATCAAATCGCCTGGGACTATCTCACGCCGCGCCACCTCTCGCCATTTCCCGTCCCGCAAAACGGTGGCCGTAAGGCTAACCCGGTCTCGCAGCCTTTGAACCGCGCGATGGGACCGATAGGTCTGAACAAAATTGATGGTCACGCTGAGCATGACCACGACGAAGATGATTCCCGCATTTGCCGTCTGGCCCAAAACGGCGGAGATGACGCTGGCGAAAAGAAGAATGACCACGAGGGGGTTGAGGAATAAAAGCAGTAGTTCGAAAGCGAGAGCACCGCGTCTGCGGGGTGAAGGCTCGTTTGGCCCGCATCGGGAGAGCCGCTCCTGCGCTTCTCGCTGCGTCCATCCGGTCAGCATCGGCGCCGGATAGTTCGGGCCCTCGGTCACGGTAGTGGCACT
>JBGQDD010000438.1:0-3272 GCA_041495665.1 Candidatus Acidiferrum sp. | reverse complement strand
GTCATCCTGATGCAGCGGAATTGGATTGGGAAATCGCAGGGCGCGAAGGTGAAGTTTGCCGTAGCGGACCTGGCAGGCGCGGAACCGATCGAAGTTTTTACCACGCGCATTGACACGATTTATGGCGCGACGGCGGTGCTCCTGGCGCCGGGGCATCCGCTTGTCTCGAAATTGTTGGAGGGTTCGCGCGCGCGCGCGGAGTCGGAAGCCAAGCTAGCCAAGATGCGGCAGGCATCGGTGAAAACCGAGGATTTGGCGACGATGGAGAAGGAAGGCTTCTTCACTGGACGATACGCCGCCAATCCCTTCAGTGGGGAGAAGATTCCGATCTGGGTCGGAAATTTCGTGCTGATGGAATATGGAACGGGCGCGATCATGGCCGTTCCGGCGCACGATCAGCGCGATTTGGAATTCTGCCGGAAATATGGATTGCCGGTGCGCGTGGTGGTGGTGCGAAAGGCGGTTGAAAGTTTAGAGTTGAAAGTTGAAGAGGAGAAAGCCACACCGGAGGCCGCTCGCGCAGAACAAAACGAGATCGCAGAGGCGGTCACCGAGTATGGAGTGAGCGCAAATTCCGGGCCGTACAGCGGGATGGAGAGCGAAACGGCGATCGCGAAGATGGCGGCGTTCGCGGAACAAAAAGGATTCGGACGCGCCGAAACTATTTTCAGGCTGAAGGACTGGGGCATTTCGCGGCAGCGGTACTGGGGCACGCCGATCCCGGTCGTCTATTGTTCGAAAGATGGTATGCAGCCCGTGCCAGACAGGGATTTGCCGGTGATACTGCCGCCGAATCCGAAGCTGACGGGCATGGGAGAATCGCCGCTGGCGTCCACGCCGGAGTTCGTGAACACGACTTGCCCGAAATGCGGCGGTCCGGCAAAGCGCGAAGCAGACACGATGGACACGTTTGTCGATTCGTCGTGGTATTTCTACCGCTACTGCGATCCACACAATGACAAGGCACCCTACGATTCGGCAATGGTCGGGTACTGGTTTCCGATTGACCAGTACATCGGGGGAATTACGCACGCGATCCTGCACCTGCTTTACTCGCGGTTCTGGTGCAAAGTCATGCGCGACCTCGGATTAATCGAACACAACGAACCCGCGGCTAGGCTCTTTACGCAAGGCATGGTGCTCAAGGGCGGCGTAGCCATGTCTAAGAATCGGGGCAACGTCGTCGGCGCGGAAGAGATGGCGCAAAAGTTCGGCGCGGACACGGGGCGGCTGTATACCTTATTCGCGGCGCCTCCGGAGAAGGACTTGGAGTGGAGCGAGGAGAGCATCGAAGGCTCCTGGAGATTTTTGAATCGCGTATACCGGCTGGTGGAACGCCACGCTGATGCGGTTCGAGGAGTGAAGAGCGGGAACCCCGACGCGGCGACGGCTGCTCCGAAGGAAAAGATTCTTCTGCGCAAAGCGCATCAGACGCTGCGGCGCGTGACGCAGGATTTCGAGGCGCGCTGGCATTTCAATTCCGCGATTGCGCTGATTATGGAGCTGACCAACGAGATTTATTTGCAGGAGCCGCTGGAAAAAGACGTGCGGCCGGAGGTTCGCAAGGAAGTACTGGAACTGCTGACGCTGATGCTGGCGCCGATGACGCCGCATCTTGCGGAAGAGCTCTGGGAAATGCTGGGGCATACAGGCGGACTGTGGACGGCGGGCTGGCCGGCGTTTGATGAGGCATTAACGCGCGAGGACGAAGCCGAAATTCCCGTGCAGGTGAACGGACGGCTGCGAGGCAAGGTGAAGGTCGCCGTGGGGACCGGCGAAGAAGAAGTCGTAAGACTGGCGCAAGCGCATGCGGCGATTGCGCCGCATCTCTCCGGCAAGATCATCGTGAAACGCATTTTCGTGCCGGACAAATTATTGAATCTCGTCGTGGCGTGAGGGGATGGCATGATGAAGAGCGCAGCAAAGATGGCGACGGAGCGAGCGGGAGAACAGGGAGGCAGGATGAAGGCGGAACTCGGCGGCGTGGTGGTTCTGGACTTCGGCGGGCAATACACGCAACTGATTGCGCGCCGCATCCGCGAACAGCAGGTGTTCTCCGCCGTGCTGCCCTGCACCACTTCCATTGAGGAAATCCGCAAGCTGGAACCTGCGGGAATCATTCTCTCGGGCGGACCGAGCTCGGTTTATGACCTTGATACGCCCAAGTGCGATCCGAAGGTGCTGTCGCTGGGAATTCCGGTGCTGGGGATTTGCTACGGCATGCACTGGATCACCCACACGCTGGGCGGCACGGTAGAGAAGGCGGAGCGGCGGGAATATGGCCGCGCGCAATTGAGTCTTGGGGATGCCCAAGAAACCGAAGGATCCAAACTGTTCACGGGGATCCCGGCGTCTCTTCGCGTGTGGAACAGCCACGGCGATCATGTGCTGGCGCTTCCAGAAGGATTTCGCATCACCGGGCGCACGGAGAATGCCATCGCCGCCGTGGAGAACCCGGAGAAGAAGATTTATGCGGTCGAGTTTCACCCGGAAGTGAACCACACGGAGCATGGGACCGAGCTGCTGCGGAATTTTCTGTTCCGCGTGTGTGAAGCGGAGCCGAAATGGAGCGGAGCGGCGTTCATCGAGGAGACGACGGCGGCGGTCCGAGAGAAAGTGGGAAACAAGTGGGCGATCTGCGGTCTGAGCGGCGGCGTGGATTCCACGGTTGCAGCGGTGCTGGTACACCGGGCGATGGGAACCCGGCTGACGAACATCTTCGTGAATACGGGGATGTTGCGCAAAAACGAGTTTGAGCAGACGCTGGAGATGCTGCGGGAGCGGCTGAAACTCCACGTCATCGGCGTGGACGCTTCCGACCGCTTTCTCGCTCAATTGAAAGGGGTTACGGACCCCGAGGAAAAGCGCAAACGCATCGGCAGGGAGTTCATCGCCGTCTTTGCGGAGGAAGCACAGAAGCTGCAGGCGGGGGAGGCGCACGGGGAGATAGGGTACCTGGTGCAGGGAACCCTCTATCCGGACGTGATCGAGTCGGTTTCCGTAAAGGGGCCTTCGGCGACCATCAAATCGCACCATAACGTCGGAGGATTGCCGGAAAAGATGCCTTTTGCCTTGATTGAGCCGCTGAGGGACCTTTTTAAGGACGAGGTTCGCCGAATTGGCAAGGAACTGGGCCTGCCGGAAGAAATTCTGGTGAAACACCCGTTTCCGGGGCCGGGGCTGGCCGTCCGGCTGCTCGGGGAGATCACCCGTCCACATCTGGTAACTCTCCAGGAGGCCGATGCCATCGTGGTTGAGGAAATTCGCCGTGC
>JBGQDD010000437.1:0-3273 GCA_041495665.1 Candidatus Acidiferrum sp. | reverse complement strand
GATGCGGCATTGCTGCAAGCAAAGCTGGCCCACAGCGAAAAGATGGCCACGATTGGACGGCTGGTTTCCGGCGTCGCGCATGAAGTCAATAATCCGCTGGCGGCGATTCTGGGTTTCACGGATCTGTTGCTGGAGAATCCCGAGGTGCCGGTGTCGGCGCGCGAGGATTTACAGATCATCCTGCAGGAGACGCAGCGGACGAAAGATATTGTGCAGGATCTGCTGAGTTTCGCGCGGCAGAGACCGGTGCAACGCGAACTCGTGCAAGTGAATAGTGTTTTGAGACAGACGATCAAGCTGCGGAGTTATGATTTCGCCAGCCATGGCGTTGAGGTAGTGGAAGATTTTGAAGAGACGCTGGCGACGGCATTGGGCGACTCTCAGCAATTACAGCAAGTTTTTCTGAACATCCTGAACAATGCGTACGATGCGGTGCAGGATGCGGGGCAGCGTGGCCGCATCAGGATTCACACGCGGCGGCAAGCGGAGATGATCGAAGTGGCGATCAGCGACAATGGGACGGGGATTATCGATCCGCAGCGCATTTTTGATCCTTTCTATACGACCAAGCAGGCGGGCAAAGGCACCGGGCTCGGCCTGAGCATATGTTACGGCATCGTGCGGGCGCATGGCGGTGAAATTCAATGCTGGAACAATGAAACGGGAGCGGGGAGCACTTTTGTGGTGCGCATTCCAGTGGCGACCGAAGCGGCGCTTGCGGCCGCAGCATCGAAAGAGGCGGGGCGGTGAACGCGCAAAAGGCGTTGTGGACAGGAGGGCCGATCCTGCTCATCGAAGATGAGCCGTCGGTAATCGCCTTTCTGCGGGCGGCGCTGGAGCGCAGGGGATACGCAGTGGTGAATGCTTCGTCGGGAGCAGAGGGCTTGCAACGGCTTTCGGCTGGGCAGTACGCAGGCGTGATTTCAGACATTCGAATGCCGGGAGCGGTGAATGGGGCGGAAGTGCACGGGTGGATTCAGAAGAACCGCCCGGAATTGAAGGCGCGCATCATTCTGATCAGTGGGGACACGGCAAACAGCGATACGCAGGCGTTCCTGGCGCAAAGCGGGACACCGTGCATCGAGAAGCCTTTTCGGGTGCAGCAATTGATAGCAATGGTGGAGAAGACCTTCGGGAAACCATGAGCGACGAGATGAAAACAAGACTACTGGTAGTGGATGACGAACAGAGCATCCGCCGTCTGTGCATGACGATCGGAAACACCCTGGGATATGTTTGCGTCGAGGCGGAAAGCGCGGAGGCAGCGCTGGCACGGCTGGATTCCGATACTCCGGATCTGCTTCTCACCGACCTGAAACTACCTAACATGTCCGGGGTGGAGTTGCTGAAGCAAACGAAACTGCTCCTCCCGCACACCGAAGTCGCCATCATGACCGGCCACGGCTCGATCGAATCCGCAGTGGATGCGATGAAACTGGGAGCGTACGACTACATTGAAAAACCGTTTCGCGTGGAAAAGATGCGGCTGTTGCTGCAGCGCATGGCCGAAAAAGTGCGTCTGGTCACGGAAAATGAGTACTTGCACGAGCGTGTGACAACCGAAGAAAACCTTGACGGCATCATCGGCAGTTCCGCGAATATCCAGGACGTCTTGCGGATGATTTCCCGCCTGAAAGATACGCGGACGCCGGTACTGATCTCCGGCGAGAGCGGTACGGGAAAGGAGCTGGCCGCGCGCGCCATTCACTTCCGCGGGTCCATGGCCAAGACGCCTTTCGTAGCTGTCGATTGCGGCTCGCTGGTACCTACGCTCATGGAGAGCGAACTCTTCGGATACGAGAAGGGCGCTTTTACCGGCGCGACGAAATCGAAGGCCGGCCTCTTCCAGTCAGCGGATGGAGGGACGATCTTCCTTGACGAGATCGGGGAGCTGCCCCAGGAAATGCAGGCGAAATTACTCCGCGTATTGCAGGAAAAAGAAGTGCGCCCGGTGGGCAGCAACGAGAAGATAAGCATCGATGTTCGCGTGATCGCGGCGACGAATCGCGATCTGGAGGCCTCGTATCGAGCCGGAACCTTCCGAAAGGATCTGTATTTTCGACTGAATGTGGTGACCGTGCACCTCCCTGCCCTGCGCGAGCGACGGTCGGATGTTCCAGTTCTGGTGCATCATTTCCTGGATCGCTACGCGAAGGACTCGCACATCCAGGTCACGGCTGCGGCGATGAAGAGCCTGCTGCACTATGACTGGCCGGGGAACGTCCGCGAACTGGAGAATTGCGTCGCGCGGGCAGTGACGCTGGGTGACGGGAAAATCATCGACGTTGCCGATCTGCCGCCCGCCATTCGGAGCGAGCAGGCAGATTCGGGAATGGCAACGTCCCGGGACGCCACGACGATGTCCACCACGGCCCTGGCGGAGATGGAACGAATGACCATTCTGCGCGTGTTCGAACAGGCGAACGGCGACAAGGCACTGGCGGGAAAGATGCTAGGAATCAGCCGCGCGACGCTGTATCGAAAGCTGAAGCGCTACAACATTGCCTTAAAGGCGGGTTCGACAGGTGGCGGGGCTGACCCGCAAGCAGCGCCCCAGTAGCAAGAGAAACGTCGCAAGCCAAGTATTCCGGGAACCCAGGATCGCGCAGGCATTGAGACGAAAACGTTTCACGGTGAGACGGGTGAGCCAACGAAACCTCCCGAGAAAATCTTAAGCCTCACCATTTCTGCAACTTGCAACAGCCCTGCGTTTCTAATTCTTTGGCGTCCAGCGTGCATCTCTGTCCTCGGAAGTCTACGTCTCTTGCGGTGCGTAGTGTGTCTCACCTCGAGAGAGCGCGAGGATGTTGACCGGTAGGGCGAGAGGCGACGTGGGAAAATCCGGCGGTCTGACACTCCTAGCGAACGAGCCAGACTGCGCCGCGCAGTTGGCACGATTTTTTCCGCAGGCCAGGCCCGTTCGAGTTCCGGTGCAAGTGACTGCGTCGCGTGGAGGCAGCACTAGTCTCCGCGAGGCCGCAGTTGTGGAATTTGGCGGTCCAGAGCACGCTATTTTTCTTTCGACCTTGCCGCTGGAGTTCGACGATCGCGTGCGGATCGAGGCAACTGGTGAAGGGCGGCCGACGGAAGCAACTGTCGTCGGCGTGCAGTATCACAAAGGACGCAAAGCGGTGGCCGTCCGATTCTTGCTAGGCCCCTGCGACTGGGTGGTGACACAGCCGTGAGCAAAACGATGACAACGCTGAATATTCCCGCTCCAGATCGCTCGGAAAGCCCGCGACAGGCGCAATGGAAAGAAGCGCGTTCGGTGTT